>NZ_VBVZ01000202.1 GCF_005863185.1 Pseudomonas edaphica | reverse complement strand
ATTTGGTCTTGTGTTCGCAACTATCACAGTAGAACAAGGGCGGTAAATTTTCACTTTTCTTTAGATTTATCAGCTAGTTAGCTGTAGAGAAAGTGTAATTTTTGTGAAACCAAATTAAATCACTCTAAAACTATAAAAAAGCTACAATCATAGTTAAACCAACTTAGAAAATGATGAGCACCTTCGCACAGTAGGCGCAGAATTTCAGCTTATAAAGCCTACCAGTGTATAGCTTAGACAACAAAAAATAGACCTACTTCTATTAAGGAGAGATGAAGGCACCCGCAAAAAAAAGAGCCAAGTAGTAAAAGCCAAATCTTATAAAGAAATCTACCAAGTTGAGAGACTGAATTAAACTTATCGTTCCTCCTCAGTTACCGAGCGCCTTAGTTCCACCACTTGGCAATTAGCAATACTATCAACACTAGGGATTGGTGAAAAATTTAACTTCTCAACTAAATATCGAAAAACGGCTGAATGCGAAACAATTAACACCAAGCCAACGCCATCTAAAGCACTCATACTTTCCATTAATCGAACTCGAAAGTTACTTTCACTTTCAACACCGAGGCAGCTATCAAGATCTTTTTTGCTCTCAGCAGTCTTGAGACGTCCTTCTAGGACTCCAAATCCTCGCTCCTGCAACCCTGGTAAAATTAACAGTTCAGGCGAAACAGATTGTCTCGACGCAATTATCATCGCAGTTTCATGAGCGCGACATAGAGGACTGGTATAAATCTTATCAATGCTAAAATTGCATAGTTCGATTGCAACATTTAATGCTTGTGTACGCCCCTGCTCGTTGAGAGGAGCGTCAATACTTCCCATCCACAAACCATGAAGATTATAATCCGTCTCCCCATGGCGAACATACAAAATCAAAAAAATGACCCTTTTAAAATATCAAAGCATTATGGATTGGATGAGGTATCTGAGTTTCTTCTGGGTATTGCACTTTCAACCACTTATCGAGAACCAAGGAAAACTCTTTACTCTTTTCTCGCATTTTTAGAAAAAGATCACACTCTGCTCGATTGGTTTTTGTAACCAACTCCAACACACTCCTATTTTTAGGACACTCTATTGTCTGCAAAAACTCTTGATATATTTCAATAATTTCATTCGTATGTGGATTATCGACACCTATATCTTGAACTCGCTCTAAGACAGTTTTGTCCAAAATCTCCGCTAACTTTTCATTTTTTGTCGTCTGGCCTTCAAAGGCAGTTTCCGCCACAGAAATCACGCCACCAAAATATAATAACTTTCTTGAAAATCTGAGCTTGACGTTACGCAACCCCCAGGACTTGTTGCTTTCGGTAACTTTAAACTCAAAATCAGTAGTAATAGTTCGATAATACCGAATTATATCATTTAAAAGAAAGCGAGAAATTTGCCTATCTGGATCACCAACTTTAACGTACTTATTCAAAAGCTCGGTTCTGTAGGCTTTAAATCGACTTTCGCCATATAGCCACTTGCCTTCAAGTAAAAATAGCATTCTTCTGGTCAAAAGATCGTTAAAATCTTTATCTCCACCTAAATTTTGTAACATTTCATTGAAGCTCACCACAACACCCGAACCAAACGTCCCCGTATCCCCGGGTGCTTTTTTTATATATTTTTCGACTATAGTTCTTATAGATCTTTTTTCTGCACATACACAATCTTCAGCGCCTTCAGAATCAAAAAACACAAAAAGATCAAGATCTGATTCCTCCGATGCTTCCCCCCTCCCATAAGAACCGGTTGTAACAATAGTCAGTCTTTCCTTAACCGGGCTCATTTCGAGCACCTTATCTAGTTCAGACCGTAACGACCCTAAAATCTCAGTAGAATATCTGTATGCTTTATCAACAGCCAAAAACTTAGAAAACCTATCAATGCTCATGTATAAATCCATTTAAATTTATTATTTGCTGAGTGTTAGTGCTTTCTGTTTCCCGCACAATAACTTTTACTTTTTGCTCTTTTTTACAACCATAGCGACTACTATCATGTCGTTCTCGCACGATAAAATACTTTCTATGCACAAAGGGCACTGGCTCATTCAAAAAGCAATTTGGAATGGTTTTATGCTTCAAAATCTTATTAAGATTTAAAAATAACGCCTTATGTGTTTGCTGCCAGCTTTTTTCGCTTTTATATAAATCCTCTTCGACTAAAGGCACTGGAGAATCAATAAAAAAAGCCTCACTCGTCCTATCTGAAACGAGTCCTATTTCATCATTAATTAGGCCTGAATACACCCGCTCCTTCATTACCCAAAAAGCATCTAAAATATTATGATCTTTTACTGAGGATTCTATAAATGAAGCATGTGCAAAAATCAATGTTGAATGAATCGAAGAAAACCCAGTAAAGTAAGCATGCGAGCGTGTTATACCATCGATAGTATCGATATTTATTGGACTATTAAAAAGATCCGCACCATCTTCTTTGACACCCTTCATATTCAGAAGCGCGTGGATAAAATCTAAGTCGCAGTACCTCTTAAGAATTAAGCTAAGGTCTTTTCCAAGACTTTGTTTTCCATCAATTATCTGCTCGCCTGCCTCATGATGCCCATAGCCTATTCTCTGCTTAATTAATGGCTCAGCACTGTGAGACAACGGCGCGTGCCCTATATCATGCAAAAGTGCTGCTATCACAAGCTGCCGTTTTAAATCCGATGAGTAATTCCGCTTTTCAGCCACGTAGGCCGCAAGTGCTGCTACATGAAGCGAATGCTCTGCGCGACTTCGACTTTGCTTGGGTATCTTCTCAACACCGGGATATGTGTAATCCAGGGCACCAAGAAAAGATATATCTTGCAACCTTTTAAATGCTTTAGACTGAATAACCAACGAAGCGACATCGTCACTCACTACCTTATTAATCCAATAGTGAATAGTATCTGGATCGTCTATAGCATCCGGCCACATAGCAAAACTATCAGACATGTTATATTTCATTCTTTGATAGTCGAAGCAAGCGATGAAGATCGATCATAATTCGCCTCGAATCTATATTTCTTTTGAGCATAAACCATGATCCCTCACCTAGCATTCGCTACCACGGCCCCTAAATCACGTTGAACGACTTAGCTTCCAGTATAGCGGGTTATTTTTGCACAGATCACCATTGTGAATGAAGCGCTTGTAAAAAATACTTAGTGTATGTCTGGAAAGCAGGCAAATCCCCACACATCAGCAGCCGCCCCCCCCCTCCAGCTCGGGGCGAGCAGCAATGCTCAATCACGCCTACGTCTGCCAGAGAGGCGGCCGCAGATCCCGCTCGAAATCGCAGACAATAAAAAACCCCGCAGACGTTAATCTACGGGGTTTCCAAGAGTGGAGGCCGAGGTCGGAATCGAACCGGCGTAGGCGGATTTGCAATCCGCTGCATAACCATTTTGCTACTCGGCCTCAAACGATCAACGTCCTGACTGCTGACATTCACCGCATAAAAACTTGAGTGGGCTGTAAAACCCTGCCTCTACTCTAACTCATTGAATGCATTGAAGTTTTAAATGCTTCGTTGCGTTCGATGGGCGCCATTATGTACGTATTTGCTTTTACCTGCAACCCCTTGATTTCAAAAATATTTCGTATAGCCATCAAGGGGTTGCGGGCCTGCCCTACTCCTGGATGCGCTGCTGCTGATAGTGCGGGTCGGCCTTGATCTGGGCTTCGGTGAAGGGCAGCGCGCGCAGCTTTTTCTCGGAGAAGGCTTGGGTCTGGTCCTTGGCGTGTTTGGATGCGGGGTTGCTGGATTCGGAGAAGGCCAGCACGCCCAGTGCCTGGGGGCCTTTGTCGTCGAAGGTGACGATTTGCAGGTAGCTGGTGCCGCTGACGACTTCGCGTTTGCCGTCGGCGCGGGGCACGGTTTGCATGGCGTTGTAGATGCCCAGCTGTTGCGGGCCGCCGTGCATGGGGGTTTGGCCGCTGACCTGGATGTCGCCCCAGCGCGTGGCCTTGAGTTTACTGACCTCTTCACTGGAGGCCAGCATGGCTTCGCGCAGGGCTTTGACCACGTCCTCGCGGTCGATGGCCAGGCCACGGGGTGTGGTCAACGGCTGCGCCGGGTCGAAGGCAACGCGCCAGGCGTCGGGGATTTGTTGCAGGTGTTCGACCAGGTTAATGAAATGCACCAGGCCGATGCCGCTGTCGAGGTTGGCGTGTTGGTCCCAGGCTTTCAGGCTGGTACACAACGGTTGCAGCGCGGCGGCGTCAGTGCCCAGATGTTTGGCGCAATATTCGAGCAGGTCTGGCATGACTTGTCCGGCGAGATACACCTCGTTGTCCATGACCATGTTTTGCAGGTCGGCCACGCTGATCGGTTGCCTCTCCAGGGATTGCAGGCGCTGCACGGCGAAGCGTGCGCGCGGGCCGAGGCCGATGTGGTCCTGGCTTATCACCGGGGAGAAGCCGGTGAGTGGCGACTTGGGGTTGGCCAGCCACGCCGAGTCGTTGGAGTGTTGCACGTAGTCGGTGCGTTGCAGTTGCGGCAACTGGTCGGCAGCGAAGATGCCAGGTTGCGCTGCACGCGGGTCAACGTCCCAGGCGCAGGCGCTGTGGGCGCCGTCGAGCATGATCATTTGCAGGCCGGCGCGAGGGTCGCTGCATTGCGCCAGTTTGGCTGCGCTGACGTTGGGCACCACCGACAGGTTCATGTACAGGCTCTGGCCCTGGTCGTCGGCGGCCACGGTATTGACCCACGGTATGCCTTGCAGGGTGTGCACCGAGGTTTGCAGTTCTTTAAGGCTGGTGGCGCGGTTCATCGCGTACCACTGTTGCAGCACGCGGTCGTTACCCAGGTTGGCGTCGCGCAGGCTGAAGGCGTAGTGGCTGTCCCAGTCGAGCTTGCCGGGCCATTGCACCACGGGGCCGAATTGCGAACTGTAGACCGTATGAGTGACCTCTTTGAGGCTGCCATCGGGTTGTTTGACTTGGACCTTCACCACACGATGCTCCATAGCGATGGATTTCCCATCCAGCAGATAACGCGTGGAATCCTTGGGATCGAGGGTCAGTCGATACAGCGTGAAATGCTTGGACGTGTCCACCGTGTGGGTCCAGGCCACGTGCTGGTTAAAGCCGATATTGATCACCGGCAAACCCGGCAGTGCTGCGCCCATCACGTCCAGTTGGCCCGGGATGGTCAGGTGCATCTCATAAAAACGCATGCCACCGACCCACGGAAAATGCGGGTTGGCCAGCAGCATGCCACGGCCATTAAATGAACGATCACGGCCCACGGCCACGGCGTTGCTGCCACGGTCGAGGCTGAAGCGTTGTTGATTGGCTGCTGCCAGTTCAAAGGCCTTCAAGCTCGACGGCACAGCGGCAGTCGCGTTAGGCGGCGTGGCGCCGACCAGGGCTTCGGCGAATTGGCCGACACCGCCTTCCACCAGCAGCCTGCGGGTCAGCTTGACCAGGTCGTCCACGACCAACGGGCGCACCCAGGTGGCGTGGCACTGGGTCGGTGCGCCCTGCTCTTTCAGATAACGGTTGTAGCCGGCGACATAGCCTTCGATGCGCTGCTGCATCTGTGGGGTTTGCGCCTTCCAGAATGCGGCAACCGCCTGGGGCGTATTCAGCCAGTTGAAAAACACATCACTGGCCAGGTTGTTGCGCTCTTCGAGGGCCGCCTGGTCCGGGCCGAAAAACCGCGCACGCTCGCCGTTCACCGTGACCACTTCATTGGCCAGCAGGCACAGGTTGTCTTGCGCATACGCGTAACCAATACCGTAACCCAAGCCACGCTCATCATTGGCGCGGATGTGCGGCACGCCGAAGGTGGTGCGGCGAATATCGGCTGAAGCCTGTGTCACCTGTTCACGCGCTGAAGCATTCAGGCTCAGCCCCAGCAACAGCCCTGCCACGCACGCCTTGGACAACCGGTTGGAAATAATCACGCAAGCTCCACAGTCAATTTGGACACCCTTACAAGGGGCAACGACCCCACCGTAAGAACGCAGGCAACCGGGAATAATTTAGCCGCAGCGGGTGTTTTTTAAGGGCGGTCGACGTGTGACAAAGCGGATACCGACAAAATTTCTACATCCAGGACTTCATGATTTCGCTCGCTCGTTCGTCTTATTCAAATAAGAGCGCCATCATTTTCCTGATCAGGCTCTGATAAGGAGTTTTTTGCATGTACAACCCGCAACCGCCCATGGATGGACATTCACCGGCTGCCGACGCCAATTACGGCGGCGGCGCACAAGCGTTCGGCAAAGCGCCGGAGCACGGCAACCAGCGTATCCGCCATTTGCTCAAGTGCTTCGGTTTGCGCACCAGCCTAATCCGGCTGAAGGTCATTGACGCCCTCCTCACTGCTGCCGACAACCAGCGCACATTGGGCGTGCGCGGCGTGCACAGCCATTTGCTGGAACTGGGCATTCCGTTGTCGTTTCTCAGTGTGCGCGAGGTGCTGAAGCGCCTGTGCAGCGAGGGCGTGATCACCCTCAATGCCGATAAAAGCTACAGCCTCCATGCAGAGGCTGCCAAAGTGCTCGACAGTCGCGCCTGACGCTTTCGCCCGGCGCTCCAGCAGGCATCAGAAGTGAGGCTTGACCTTGCGACGCATGATGCCGTTGATCACCACTACCACGACGGCAATCGCAATCGCCAGGTACTGGAACGTTTTTTCGCTGATCACGCCGGTGTTTTGCAGATAAGACAGGCCAAACATCGACGCCAGTACTGTCAGGGCGATCAGAATCGAATATTTCAAACGTTGCTTTTGGGTCATGACGGGTTCCTGAAGCTTAAGAATGTATCCACTTTGTATCGCCGAGCATGCCAAGCACATACCCGGTTACGGGGATGGCACCGGTTCGGCAGGGTCATATGTTACAGGCGCTGAGAAATTTTGGCTTGTTCCGCGCCTGATTGAACCTGTCGGTACTTTAGAGGATTTGAAAATGCTCCGTCGAATCACACTGTTGATTCCATTGCTGATCATGTTGACCATGAGCGGCTGCTTCTTTTTCCCACGTGGCGGCGGTGGCGGCTGGCACGACCACGACCATCGCTACGATGGCGGCCGTGGCTACGAGCACCGCTGACACCACGCGCGTCTCGCTTTGCAGTGAGCAAAGCGAGACGCCTGCAGTCAGCCTGCGTGCACCCAACGTTGATATAGCCAGCGCGCAAAGGCATCCAGCGCAAACCCCAGCAAGCCGATCACCACCACCATCGCCATCAACTCCGAATACGCCAGGCGGTCACGCGTGTCGAGGATGTAATACCCCAGCCCCGCGCTCACCCCGAGCATCTCGCACGGCACCAGCACGATCCACAAAATGCCAATGGCCAGGCGCACGCCGGTCAACACATGCCCGACTACGCCGGGAATGATCACCCGTCGCAGGGTTTCCCAGCGCGTGGTGCTCAGGCTTTTACTCAGTTGCAACCAACGCGGGTCCAACTGGCGTACGCCAGCGGCGGTGTTGAGCATGATCGGCCACACCGCCGCAAACGCCAGCAGGAAGTAAATCGGCTGGTCACCCACGCCCATCAACATCACCACAATGGGCATCCAGGACAGTGGCGAGATCATCCGCAGAAACTGGAACGCCGGTGTGGTGGCGGCCTCCAGGTTGCGCGAACTGCCCACCAGCAGCCCCAACGGCACACCGACCAACAAGGCCAGAAACAGCCCAACGAATATGCGCTTCAGGCTCACCGCGATGTGCAGGTACAGCTCGCTGCGCCCGAGCAATTCCCACAAGCTGCTTGCCGTTGCCGCCAGGGAAAAGCGCGCCGACAAGCCATCGGCGTCGCCAAACACTTTCACGCCCAACCACCACAGCAACAGCAAGCCGGCCAAACCACTCAGCCCCAGCCACCAGCCAGGGATTCTGCCGTTGTTCAAACGCCGATCTCCTCGTGCCGTTCGTAACCGTCGGGCAAGCCGAAGGTTTTCATGCCGCCCACGGACTCGATGGCATTGCGCACGAAGCGGTCGTCCACCAGGTCCTTGGCCACGAACGTTGGGTCCAGGTCAGCGAGGAATTTCTTGTCGCCTTCGATCAAAGTGTCCTTCAAGCGCCGTACCAATTCCTCGGTGTAGCTGGGAAATGGGTACGGCTGGAAGTCGATGCGATGCTCGTCCCAGTTGGCATGCTGGATCGCGCCGTCAGCCAGGTACGCGGCACGGTCGGCGGCGGCCGGGGCCAGCACCTTGCTCAACACCGGCTCGGCGTGCGGTGTATAGCGGTTCGGGCCGTCCTTGGACAGCAGCTTCACCGCCTCTTCGCGGTTATCACGGGTCCACACCTGCGCCTTGACGATGGCATTGACCACCTTCTGCGACCACTCCGGGCGGTTGGTCAGGTCATGCTCGTGCATGAACACCACGCAGCAGGCGTGGTTGCGCCACACATCGCCGGTAAAGCGCTGCACGCGGCCGACCTTGAGGTTTTCCGCCAGGGCGTTGAACGGCTCGGCGACGATGTAGCCGTCAATGCGTTTACTCGCCAATGCCGGCGGCATATCCGAAGGCGGCAACACGATCAGGTTGACCTCATTGGCCGCAATCGCAGCCCCGGCGGCACGCGCTACTGGCGTGAGGCCGTTGTCGCGGAACAGTTGCTGCACCACTACGTTGTGGATCGAGTACCAGAACGGAATCGCCACCGACTTGCCGCCCAATTGCTTCACCTCGGTAATGCCCGGCGAAACCGTCAGGCCCGAACCGCCGACATGGTTCCAGGCCACGACTTTGGCCGGCACCTTGCTGCCGTAGCGCGCCCATACCGTCATCGGCGACAGCAAGTGAATCACGTTGACCTGCCCGGAAATAAACGCCTCGATCACCTGCGCCCAACTGCGCAACAGCACCGGGCGCTCGGCCTTGATGCCTTCGGCCTCGAACAAACCATTGTTATGCGCCACCAGCAAGGGCGTGGCGTCGGTGATCGGCAAATAGCCGATGCGTACAGGCGCGTCCGGCTCGCTGGCGGCGCGGGCTTGCAGGCTGCTGAGCAGCGGCAAGGCACCGGCGGCACTGAGCACCGCCGAGAGTTTGAGAAAGTCACGGCGCGAGTGCGTAAGGTCATCCAGACACATGTGAAAACTCCTGTTGATCAATGAGGTTGGGTTGAGGGCGGCTCGCCTGCCGTAAGGTTTTCAGAATCTCGATACGCAACGCGCCGATGGCTTCAACCTGCTCTTCGCGCGGTTGCGGCAAATCGATGCGCCATTCGCCCAAGGTCCGCGCCGGGCGGTTGCCCAGTAGCAGGATGCGGTCGGATAGCAGCAGCGCTTCGTCGATGTCGTGGGTGATCAATACCGCCGCCGAACCCTGCTCGCGATTGACCTTGAGCAGCAGGCGCTGCATGTCGGCGCGGGTGACTTCATCCAGCGCGCCGAACGGCTCATCCAGCAGCAACACCTGCGGCTGGCGGGCGAGGCAACGGGCCAACGCGGTGCGCTGGGCCATGCCGCCGGACAACTGCGCTGGAAACTGCTGGCGCGCATGTTCCAGGCCGACCGCCGCAATGGCGTGGTCGACGCGCTGGCGGCGCTGCTCAAGGCTCAAGTGCGGCTGACGGGCGAAATCCAGGCCAAAGGCGACGTTCTTTTCCAGGTTCAGCCAGGGCAACAGGCTGGGGTCTTGAAACGCCACTGCCACCCGTGGATGCGGCCCGGCCAGCGGCTCGCCCAGCACCTGCACGCTACCGCCCTGCGGCGCCTGCAAACCGGCCAGCACGCGCAGCAGGCTGGATTTACCCACGCCGCTGGGGCCGAGGATCGACACCACTTCGCCCGGCTGCAGCTGCAAATCAAACCCTTGCAACACCGGCCCGCTGGCATAGCCCAGGCAAATAC
>NZ_VBVZ01000201.1 GCF_005863185.1 Pseudomonas edaphica | reverse complement strand
TGTTACGGTAGGATTCCGAAAAGCGAGCATTGGGTTTTTTGTATGCTGAATGCGCACGGGTTCATCTAGATGAACTTGAAAATCACCACTGCTGGACAACACACGTATGCGTGCGTCGACTTGATAGGGAGCATCCGGGCCTCCCATTTGTTGTAGCTCCAGGCCTTGGTTGAACCAGGAACCTTTGTCATCTGTAACAACTAATAAGTTTGGGATAGTCACGCCAACATTAATAAAGGTACGTGTCTTGCCATTTAGTACAACCTGAGCAAGTATTTGGTTGGACGTTAGGAGGACTACTAATGCGATGCTGGCGATAAATTTTTTTTTCATGATCGTTATGGTTTGGTAGTCACGTTAAAGTTAAGAACGTCGTAGTAGTTGCCCTCTACTTGAGTCTTTGAAACATTTGCCCTGATAGTCGGTGAGAAGCAGGTGCGTCCGCTAGAGTCGAGGGTGATAGTATTTCTCGTATTGTTAGGAATTTTTAATGGCTTATTTTTTCCGTCGTTAAGCGTTAGGCTATAAGGAAGGTAGCTAGAAGCTGAAAAATGTCTTAAACGGTACGTGTCGTCAGTGCCTCCATGCGTGTTGTAAGTATTTATAATGAATTTTTGACCTATGATCTCGCCACTATTATAAGTGAAGCAAAGTTGATCTTTAGTGCTGTCAAGTGTTTTCTCGACAATGCCTGGTTGTAAATCACCAAAATCCCAATCTGGTACACTTACGTTCAGGGTGATATCTTGGGGAGGTGGGGTTTCGGGATTAATTATCCTGCAGGAGCCATTGAGTCCCTCGGTTTTGGAAATATAAACTGCGCCTTTTGCATCAAAATAAGTTTCTTGATTTAATTGGGGTGTAAATGAAAAATTACCTGTTCTAATTGCGATTCCTGGCCATTTTGAGAGGCCGCTTGAACTAAAGGTTACTTTGGTCTCAGCAGTGAATGCATCTTTTTTGTACCAGTCATAAGAGTTAGTGTACATCATGAGGTTGCCTGATGGGTACTTAATGCCATATCTGGCATCGTTAATGTAGACGGAGCCAGCAGTTGAGTTTGAAGGGATTCCATTGCTGTTATAAGTGTATAAAACTATTGCTCTGCTTGCGAAGGCATGACGCGAGGACGTATTTTCACCAGGCGCGAGTTTATTGAATGGGATAGTGACGTAATAACTTGCCAAGCCATTCCCGTGGTCTTGATACCGACAATTGCTGTATTCTCCGGAGACATTGCCTGTCGGTTGATCCATTGCGCTTACGTTAGAGCAAGAAAAAAACATAGCATATAAAGATAAGGTTGTTGACAGCCTAAAATTGATTGCTTTGTGTGATGTGGTATTCAATGGTTAGCATTTCCTGGTGAGTGGTATAATGTGTTTTCTACAGAGGAAAGTTAATATTTGGCGACGTAGTTTCAGTCTGTAGCTTCTATGTTTTACATGACGGTTACTGGCTCTATTAGTCGTTTTTTTTGGTATATAACTACTCCGTATCCAACTTTAACGAAAACTGGAGTGGCATTCTTAGTGGGCTCGCCTTCTAAAACTAGATGCTCGCTCGGTCGAAAGGTAATGCGCCAGATATGGTCTTGCTCAACCTGTTGGATAATTCTGAGATCTAATCTATATCTTTGCCCTGGAGCAATGGCTAGGCGGTTCGGAGTCACCAATAAACTCGGCTTTTCAATCTGTGAAATGGGCACTAAGCGCTCAGGTGATTCGCCAGGGTTAGTCAGCAAAGCTTGATCCACCTGCAAATATAATGGTGTGTCCCCAATGTTTTCTGCAAACAGCTCTCCGGCGGGATGTCCAGGCAGCAGAGACAGTTCGTTGCTTGAAATTTTAAGTATCCCGGTGGCCGTGCTTGAGGCCGAATATATGGCTGCAAAAAATCCAAGTATCTGCAGGTGTGAACGTTTTTTCATGGGCATACCAACGATTGTGGCTGATCTTCAACGCTCAGTTTTATTCGAGAACTTTTGAAGTGTCGTGGTACACCAGGAAATACCGCTATGGTTTGCTCCGATGCGCTCTCTCCTACAACAACGTGGGTGAATAATTGCCGTACATTTCCGTTATTAACCAGCGTAAGGCCACCCTTTTCGCAACGGTATGTCCAGGCCACGTGTTGATTTTTGGGGGAGGGCATATGGCGAATAAGCACCCCGTAACCGATAGAGACTGACATCGGTGCGGTAATCTTGTCCTGTGGCGCGTCGTCAACTCGCAATGAGCGTACTGGCACGATGTAAAGGCGATAGAGCGACTCTTGATCGGGTTCTGCGAGAGATTTCAGTGTGACCACGCGGGTTTGATTTGGGCCTAAGGATAATTTGTCCGGGCTGGAAATCAGTTCAGGATGAGCCAACTCTGCTAACGCCACTTTTTTTTCAGGAACCAATCCGGGGTTTATGACTTTTTGGAGGTTGATGGATAGATACAGCGTGCTGTCACCCATGTTGCGAAGTTTGACTTTCTGCTCGTGACTGTTGAAGACCTTGGTGCTGGCAGGCATAACCATTAACTCCCCTTCAGCCAAGGCAAGGTTTGAGGAGAAATAGAGAAATACAAAAAATGGGGTCAGTAATGTTCGAATTTTCAAGGGAAGACCTGTAAGTGAAAGTTTGCATTTAAAGGCAGTGGTAATAGCTGCCGGTGGTTTTAGTGAGGTCGCAGGTATAGCGGCGCCCCATCTGCGTCACACTGATTTTGGTCAGCAACGACTTGCTGAAAATGGAAAATAAACCATTCTGGTAGACGGTGTCGCCGGTCTCTAATATTGTGCCGCTAATTGGCTTCCCTCCAGCATCAATCAGTAAACCACTATAGATCATGCTGATTTTTACATTCGCCTCTGAACTGTAGACTTGGCCTGGGTGTGAGCGAGTAATATTCGCCGGCACTTCGATGTTCATGTCCATCTCGAGGCTTTCGCTGATGACTCGGGCAAACGGAAGGTCGCTGTAGCTGCCGAGAGGGATCGCATACAGGCTGTTTCCGGCCACGGGGTAGCCCTCAACTTGAAAGCCATAGTCGGTATTGTTTACTTCCGGGGTTTTAAGCAGCATGGCAGCCCCGCTGTCGCTATAACGGCCAAAAGCGAGTCCTTGAGAATTGGCAGAAAACATACCCCTGTAGTTAGCATCAATGTTGCTATTGTCGTCGTCGTGCCCAATATTGACAGAGGCTTCGCCACGAGTACCAGAACGGCTGCCATAGATATTCATACTGTTGCGATCGTTGATGTGGTTGGCTGTCACGCCTGCAGTTGTAATGCCATAGGTGTCTTGAAAGTCCTTGCGGTAGTCTCCACTTAATTGAGTTTTTCCTCCAGAATATGTCGAGCTGACGGAGGATTGGGAGTTGTCCAGAGTCCAAGTCGTATTAATGTATATGCCGAAGTCATTGCCACTTTGCTGGTAACCACCTTTTTGTAGGCCCACTGAAAAGGTAGACCATAAGCCATTGGGACGGTAGTTCCACCGAGCTTCAAGTTGTTGTGACTCGCCGCTCAGGTATTTCTGGTAGTTGTAAGCCAGCGTGATGCCTCCCAGAATGTTGCTGTAACTAATACTCGAGCTTGGGGACCCCTGATAGAATTGAGAAATATTGTTGTTCTGGTATCGGCTTACCATAAGATTACCTAGTTTCTCATGACTGACGAAAACACTGGCGTAGCCGCCTGTTGCGCGCTCACCGCTGAGCAGGCCCACCGTTGGCGTGAACTGAGTTTCCCCGACTTGGCTTGGTCGCGTGATATTAATTTCGCCGGCATTGCGGTGTCGGTTTCCGCTTATCACAGAGGCATTCAAAAAAACTGACGCAAGTTTCGGCTCACTCCACCTTCGAGTAAGCTGCCACCTTCAGTCATGTCTTCTCCGACCGTCAGATGCCAGGCATTTCCACCACTACCGACAAAATCAAGGTTGTTTATCTCTTGAGTAACCTCACTGATCTGATTTCCGTTCCGGTCCACCAGTTTTAGCTGTACTGAATAGTACCCGCCCGGCAAGTCAGCCAGGTTTATCTGATTTCGTCCTAACGTCGCGGGCCGTTTGAGGATCAGACGCCCGTTTCGATAGAACTCATAGTTGCCCTCTGTCGTCGAGTAAAGTAACATCGTATTAATATTTCGATTCGTTTGTAGATGGTTTTGGATACCAAGGATTATGAATTTATCGAAACTTGGAGATAATAAAGTGTTGACTGACCCCGACGTGTAGTCGAGGCTGTTCTGTTTGCCAGCACGCAAATAAGTATTTGATAAGTTTTTCTGAAAATAAAAGGATGAAATATCCTGGCTGCTACGACTGTAGTTTCGGGTGCTTTGGCGGCCAGCATACCAACTCATATAACCGAAACTCTGGCCGGGCATGCCCAAAAAGGTATTGCCATTTATATTCATGGCACGGTAGCCTTCGGTAGAGGCTCGCAAGTCGACGGATTGGTTGTTTACTATTCCCCACGCAGTATGTGGAACAATAACGTCCTCTTGGGTATCTCGGATGGCTACGGTACGCTTGATTTTGTCTACGGTGATGTAATGGCCCATGAGTTTTAGGTCGCAGCCACTTTTGCATTGGCGGTAGTCAAGTTTGCTCAATACTTGTCGTATAGTAGCGATGTCTTGTAGTGAAATGCCGTTCTCATGATATTTTTCCGCGTCAAATATTAATGTCTTTTCTGAAGGTTCAAAGGCCATCACCCCAGGAAGCGTTCGACCATTGTAAGTCGCAACATAGCTTGCGCTAGTGTCCATTTCGACTTCGCTGAAGCCTTCAGGTATGCCATAGGAGAATTTAACTTCGGCGCTCGATGAACCGGATTTTAAAAGTAGCGCACTTAGCAATAATGTTGTGACCAAATGCTGGCGCCTACAAGCAGATAGGCCTTTCATTTCTTAATAGAACACCAAGGAAAGGAAAGCCTCGAATATCTCAAGGCTTTCTAGCGGTAAGTTATAATTAGAGGATTATGGGCCTGTGGCTGCAACGGGTTCGAATACCATTACCAGATCACCGCTGTAACTACCATTGGTGCTCAACTGGCCATTTTGGACGGGGGCGTCGACTTTAATGTTAAGGTCGTGAACTTCATCAAAGCCGCCGTTGCCAGCGGTGATTTGAGTGATTTTTTGCGAGTTCCCGAAGGAAACGGGGACTTCGCCTTGACCACTACCGATGGTGACTTCTGGATTAGTCATCTCATAGTTTCCGTTGCTCATTTTTAGTGGTTGAGCCAAAGAAACATTGAATTCGGAGTTCTTACTCCATACACGTACTGGTAGAGTTTTGCTGAATTTTTTCTGCTGGTAGTCATCTGCGTCCAGTTCTTCTGTGCTATACCATGTCGAACCATCAGGCTTGGACACGAAAATCGCATCATTGATCTGCGCAGTCAGCGTGATCTTCTTGGATACTGAATCCTTAGGGGCGGCAGCATGAGCGGCGCTGATGAGTGAGGTTGCAATGCCAATGGCGAGGACGAGTTTACTGAATTTCATCTTTGGCTCTTCTATATTTAAAAAAATAACTGTTAGTGACTCATCTGCAGTGGCGCATGAGTTGAGTTCACGGACAAACTATACTTCTTATTAAAAAGCGGAGGTCAGAGCTCTATTCTTGCGTTTAGCCAGGAAATTTCTTGTCTTTTGACTGGAGGGTTCTTGGGTTGGGCGCTCGATAGAGAATCCTTGTATTAAGATCAGCCGGGTCTACTCTTGCGCTGATGAGTCCAGCCAAGTCATTGGTGAGATCAATAGGAAGTTTGCGTGTGTTCGCGCAGCTGAGGAGACGTTGGATCATGATGGGAAGGAAGGGGCGTTTGAAGGAGATTACTTGCCTGCGCCCCTCGTATTTATCACTTCAAGTCGCAGATCAGCCTCTGGAAGCGCTGATACGGTTTTATCTTCCAGCTATCAAATTCTTCAAGCGACATAGGCTTGGCACACAAGTAACCCTGGCCCACCCGAGCGCCCATTTCGACCAGGCGATTGCGTTGTGAGAGTGTCTCAATACCTTCCACCACTGCCTCCATACCTAACGCATTAGCTAATGCCAGCGCATTGCGAACAACCACCCGATAGCGCTCTGAACTATCAACCGCCCCAATGAATTCTCTGGCCAGTTTGATTTCATGGAACACCACCTTGCACAGTCTCAGCAGTGATGAATAGCCCGTCCCGAAGTCATCGATTGACAGGCGAATGCCCAGGCGGCTCAGGCGGTTGAGTTGCTCAATGTGCGCATCGGAGAGATCGGCAGGGCCGTCTTCGATAATCTCAAAGGTCAGTGACGAACGTCTTACGGGATGCTCCACTAACCGTGTTTCCAATCGGTCGACAAACGTGCTGCTCATTAATTGGCTGAGTGACAGGTTAAACGCAAGGTTGAGAGACCGCCCCATGCGGTGAAGCTGGAGCTGGTAAGCCAGCCCTTGCTCCAGGAGTACAAATAACAAGTCGTCGAGCCAGCGCTCCTGCTTAATGAGCGGGAGGAAGTGTGCAGGGCCAAGTACGCCGTGCAGTGGATGGTGCCAGCGCGCCAGCACTTCCGCGGCATTGACCTCTCCGGTGCGGAGGTCGAATTTGGGTTGTAGATATGCACGAAACTCTCGCAGCCAAAGGCCCAGTTGCACATCTTTCGCGCTGGACAGTTGAGCGGGTGGTGCTAATTCGTCAGGGCAGTCCGATTGCCTGGGTAAAATCTCCTTTGTTCGGGGAAGCAAGCTCGATAGAAACGAGCTTGAAGCGCTGTAGTGCATGAGGGCCAAGCCTGGTGTTAATACCCTCAAAGCTTATGGGAATTCTCTTTGGCATTGCTAAGGAAGCATCTGTGGTGTGGGCGCGCTTTTTCTTGAGTTTTACCGAGATGTTTCTTGGTGGTTGACGGGTGGTCATTCCGGTCGCAGCGACTGACTGATTGTTTCCAGTAGCTGGATCAGCTCCGTCACAGCCTCGACGGTTTCATCGGATATCACGCCTTCAGCGCAGATGTCTTCGACCTCATTGCAGTGGTCGAGCAGCCTTGCGTGATTGAGCATGTATGCCGTGCCCTTGAGCTTATGTGAGATGCGTTTGATTTGAGCCAGGTCCCCTGTATCAAGGGCCTGCTTCAAGGCCAGGGATTCATCGGTATTACTCGCGGCCACCTGCTCGGCCAAGTCTTGGCGGATGTTGTTCATCGCTGAGGAGGCTTGGTTGAGGTTCTCGGCGTCGATGTCCAGCATGGGAATCCAGCGGTTCAGTACAGCCAGCGTGATCGGCTTGGCCAGTGAGTGATCCATACCCGAGGCCAGAGCGCGCTCATGCGCTTCGGGCTGGGCGTCGGCCGTCAGCCCAATGATCAAACATGGGCGGATACCTTGAGCTTGCTCCATTGCGCGGATGTTTCTGGTCATCTCGTGGCCGCTCAGCTCCGGCATGTTACTGTCGGTGATCACAACATCGACAGCGTGCTCTTGCCACATTGCCAAGCCTTCCAGGCCGTTACTGGCGGTCAGCGCGTGGTGCCCCAGATAGGAGATCTGCTGGTAGAGCAAATACTGGCTAGGTAGATGATCTTCGATGATCAACACGGTCAGTGGCTCATCACTGTCGGCTTTCACGGGCTTGCAGGCATTGTCTTCACAGACTGCGCGCTCTGAGCTGACGCGCTCGAGTTCGACACTGAACGTTATGCGGGTCCCAGCCCCCGGGGTGCTTTGGGCTTCCAGGCTTGCGCCCATTAATTCGCTGATTTCCTTGCAAATTGCCAAGCCCAGGCCTGCGCCGGCATTAGGATCGCTGACGGCCGCGTTCGTCACGAAGAATGGTTTGAAAATTTGATCGATTTGCTCGGCAGGAATGCCTGCGCCGGTATCGGTAACGCTGATCTGAAAGTGCAGGCGTGTATCGCTCGTCGGTTTTACCTGGCAGCGAACCTCGACACTTCCACGCTCAGTGAATTTGATTGCGTTGCTTAAAAGATTGGACAAGATTTGTTTGATTTTTAGCCCGTCGACCCAAACCAATTCCGCCGACAGCGGGGCGATATCCAGCCGCAGATGTAACTGCTTCTGCCGCGCCAAGCCTGAGAACACATGGCTTGTCGACTCCAGAAGCGTTTTGATCCGGTTAGGCTCTGGAACTAAGCTGATTTTTCCAGATTCAATCCGCGATATGTCGAGAATGTCACCGATGAGGGCGAGCAAACCGGTAGCTGACTCGTACGCGATATGTACGGACTGTGTGTTTAACTCGGCTTTGTTTTTGCGAGTAAGCACCAGTTCCAGCATGCCAATGATGGCATTGAGAGGCGTGCGAATTTCATGGCTCATGGTGGCCAGGAACACTGATTTACTTCGGCTGGCCGTCTCAGCCGCTTCCTTGGCTACCTGCAGTTCATCCAGCAATATCTGCCGTTGCTTCAAGTCCTGGCGTTTGTGCAGAATGCGGCGGCGCTGCGTCACGATCCACAACCCGGCGATCAGTAGCAGTGCGCCCAGAATTTCAAACGATCGCCAGATGTAGGCAGCTATCCCCTCCCAATATTTTTCATCAGTTGCCGAGTTGGCACGCCAGCGACCGTGAATCTGCACGAACTCCCGCGGGGGGATTTCAGCCATCACTCTATCGACTATAGAAATCAGCTGTGAATGATGTTCGGAAGTAGCGAACACAACGCTAGCGTTGGGAATATTAACAATGCCTCCAACTTTCAGGCTGCTCTCGAATTTGTACGAAAGGTAGTAGCGTATGACGCTCGCGGGAGCGAGGACGATATCCACGTCGCCATCACGAGCAAGCTTGAAGGCTTCACCCAATGTGTCGGTTTCCTGGATACGTACATGGGGGTATTGTCGGGCGAGGATCGGGGACAAAAGATAGCCTTTCGCCACAGCCACTGTTGCCGTGCTTTGGTCATTCAGGACTGTCTGGTGGTCCTTGCGCGTGGCAAAAAGGTAAGCATTAACCCCCGCCGGGCGGCTGCGCAGGTACCGCAAAGGCGCGTGACTGGCCTCTGTGAGAATGCCGAGGTCTGCCTCGCCATTCGCCAGCAGGGCATCAACCTCACCCAATGAGCTCACACGGATGATCTGGAACTGAATGCCTGACTTGCGGCGAATAATTTCCAGCAAGTCAGAGGCAATTCCGTTCAAACGACCATCGCTGTCGAAAAAGGCGTAGGGTGCCAAATCCTCGCTTATTGCCAATTTCACAGTCTGGGTGGTGTCCAGCCAAGTGCGCTCGGAATCGGTAAGACGGTCGCGAAAACCGTACCCATCACATCGCTGGTTATCACCCCAGAAATATTGGGCATCAGCCAGTTGGCAGCGCGTTAACCCGCCTAGTGCGCGTTCGAACAGGCCAGCCAGCATCTGGTTATCTGGGGCAATCGCAAAGCCGATTTTGATCTCTGGCTGCGGTGTGCGCTGGCTGACGCCTACTCTCGTGCTGAACAACTGGCTGGATAGAGAGTAGGTGGAGGCAGGATCGCCAAGGTAGGCGTCATTAGTGCCCGTCAACACTGACGTCATTGCCGCCAACGATGAAGGGTAGGAAGTGAATGTGCCTTGACCACCGTTGCTTTTGTACAGTGCAAGAGCAATATCATTGGTCACAGCGATCTTCAGGTCGGAACCAAGGGCGTTGTTTTCGCCACGGTCGCCACTTTCGGTAAAAAGGGTCAGGTGTGTCACTGCATAGGGGGGCGTCAAAAGCGCATCGGTACGCTTGGTATTCAGGATTGTCGCGTACGCAACCAGGTCGATTTTCCCCTCGCGCAGCGCGGAAAAGATTTCCTCACTCGAGTCGAACGGC
The DNA here is from genome assembly GCF_005863185.1 of Pseudomonas edaphica. GTDB lineage: Bacteria > Pseudomonadota > Gammaproteobacteria > Pseudomonadales > Pseudomonadaceae > Aquipseudomonas > Aquipseudomonas edaphica. The sequence continues at coordinate 44 of NZ_VBVZ01000201.1, read as the reverse complement.
CTGACCTCGATAGACACTCCCAAGTCACGCTGCAGTGCCACGAG
>NZ_VBVZ01000200.1 GCF_005863185.1 Pseudomonas edaphica | reverse complement strand
GTGATGTAGCCCGCCTCCGGACCGGCCAGATACGCCACGAAGCTGGCAATCTCTTCGACCTGCCCATACCGCCCAACCGCCATCAAGCCAATCAAACTCGCTGCAAACTCACTGTCTGCCGGGTTCATATCGGTATCCACCGGCCCAGGCTGCACATTGTTAATGGTGATGCCACGCGGTCCCAGATCCCGTGCCAGGCCCTTGGTCAGCCCCACCAGCGCCGCCTTGCTCATCGCATACGGCCCGCCACCGCCAAACGGCATGCGCTCGGCATTGGTGCTGCCGATATTGATCACGCGGCCGCCTTCACCCATGTGTTTGGCCGCTTCCTGAGTGGCGATAAATACACTGCGCACATTGATCGTCAGGGTCTGGTCGAAGTCTTCCAGCTTGAAATCTTCCAGTGGCGCGATGGCCAGCACACCGGCGTTGTTCACCAGGATATCCAGGCGCCCAAAGGCTTCGACGGTGGCGTTGACGGCGTTGCGAATCGCCGTGGCATCGGCACTGTCGGCCTGAATGGCCAAGGCTTTGCCGCCTGCGCTGATCACGCTGTTTTGCAGTGCCTCGGCCTTGGCGGCAGAGCTGACGTAGGTAAAAGCAACGGCTGCACCTTGCGCTGCCAGACGTTTGACGATGGCGGCGCCAATACCGCGGGAACCGCCCTGGATCAATGCAACTTTGCCGCTGAGATTGTGTGTGGTCATGTCGTTCTCCAAGTAGTTGATGGACCGAGTATCGGCCTCACCCACCCAAGCCGGTAGACCGTGATTGCTATAGTCTGTGTAAACCAAAAGTTTAGAGTGGTCGATATGGAGAGCTTTGGCAGTATCGAATGTTTTGTGCGCAGCGCCGAAGGTGGCAGCTTTGCCGAAGCCGCCCGGCATCTGAGTTTGACCCCGGCGGCAGTCGGTAAAAGCGTCGCGAAGCTGGAAGCACGCCTGGGTGTTCGGCTGTTTCAGCGTAGCACCCGGCGGCTGACGCTGACGGAAGCCGGCAAGCTGTTTCTCGAAGAAGTCAGCGCCAGCCTCACCACCATCCAGAATGCCGTGGCTAACTTGGCCAGCGCCGAAGGGCGGCCGGTGGGCACCTTGAAAGTCAGCATGGGCACCGTGGTGGGGTGTTTGTACATCGTGCCGTTGCTGGGCGAGTTTCTGAAGCGCTTCCCGGGTATCAGCCCCGACTGGCATTTTGATAACCGTCAGGTCGATCTGATTGGGCAGGGCTTTGACGCCGCACTGGGCGGTGGGTTTGAGCTGCCTCAGGGGGTGGTCGCACGCAAGCTCGCGCCGGCGCATCGAGTGCTGGTGGCCTCGCCCGATTACCTGACGGCACATGCGGAGGTTGTGCAGCCGGCAGACCTTGAGCACTGCGATGGCATCCTGATTCGTTCGCCACAAACCGGCCGTGTGCGTTCCTGGCAACTGACCGGTCGCCACGGCGAGCACGGCCCGTTGAACCTCAAGGCGCGCATGACCATGAGCGATTCCCAGGCGGCCTGCGTCGCGGCAGACCAGGGGTTGGGCATTGCGCTGGTGAGCATGCCGTTTGCCGTGCCTTGGCTGGCGAGCGGTAAATTGGTACGCGTACTGCCCGATTGGTATGTCGACGACGGCAACATCTCTATCTATTACGCCGAACACAAACTGCTGCCCGGCAAGACCCGAGCATTTGTGGATTTCATCATCGAGCAGTTTGCCGAGCAGAAACTGGGGCAAGTGTTCATCGCGATTTGATCACTACCATCTACCGAGTCGCGGCCATCGTCTGTAGTAAGGCGCCCGTTGTGGCGAGCAGGCTTGCCCTGCGTTGGGCTGCGAAGCAGCCCCAAATCCAGGCGCTGAGTACTTTCAGAAGGAACTTCAGTGTGTTTACTGGGGCCGCTGCGCAGCCCAACGCAGGGCAAGCCTGCTCGCCACAGGAGAATATGGATGCCTTCAGCGGTGGCCTGGCCAGCCGATCACTTTCTTCGGCCTTGGCGTTGCGTAAGTCCTGATCTTCGACGTCGACAACCCCAGGCGCACCAGCGATTCGGCAATGGTGACCGCCGCCGTGACGCCGTCTACCACCGGCACGCCGGTACGCTGGCGAATCTGCTCATCCAGCCCGGCCATGCCGCCGCAGCCCAGGCAGATCACTTCGGCCTTGTCATCGCGAATGGCCAACTCCGCCTCGCGCACGATGGCTTCCATGGCGGCCAGCGGGTCTTCTTCCAGCTCCAGCACCGCCATGCCGCTGGCGCGCACCGAGGCGCAGCGTTGATAGAGACCTGCGAGTTTCAGGCGGTCTTCGATCAACGGCACGGTGCGGTCCAGGGTGGTGACCACCGAATAGGCATGGCCCAGAAACATCGCCGTGCTGGCCGCCGCTTCGGTGATGTCCACCACCGGCACGTTGAGCAATTCCTGCAAGCCTTCACGGCCATGTTCGCCGTAGCCGGCCTGGATCACCGCATCAAACGGTTGGTCGTAGGCCATCACCCGGTCCATCACGGCGATGGCGGCCAGGTAGCTTTCAAAGTTGCCTTCCACCGATTCGGCGCCAAAGTACGGGGTAAGCCCGACGATTTCGGTGCCTGGTGAAGCCACAGCCCGCGCCTGCTGGGCGATGGTGTCGGTGATTGACGCGGTGGTGTTGACGTTGACCACGAGGATGCGCATGGAATGTCCTTGATTAATGACTGGCGTTATCGACTGCAATGCTTTCGCCGCTGACATCGGCGTAGAACGTTTGGCGCTTGGCGATCAGCAAGTACAACAGCCCTGCAATACCGGCGCCAAACAGCCAGGAAAACGGTGCGACGCTGGCAAAACCGGGCAACAGTGCCAGCAGAATGGCGATGATTGCCGCAGGAATAAACGCCGCGACCGCGCGTAAATTGACCCCACGGCTGTAGTAATAAACGCCATTCGGGTCTTCGCTATACAGTTGCAGTACATCCACCTGGCTTTTACGGATCAGCCAATAATCGACCATGATCACCCCATACAACGGCCCCAGCAGCGCACCCAGCCCGGAGAGGAAATACACGATCACCAGCGGGCTGTTGTAGAGGTTCCACGGCAGGATCAGCACCGCCACGGTGGCGCTGATCAGCCCGGCCCGCCGGAAGTTCAGGTACTTGGGCGCCAGGTTGCTGAGCACAAAGGCTGGCGCGACAAAGTTGGCCATGATGTTCACCGCCACGGTAACGATCAGGAACGCCAGGCAGCCGAGCACGAGGAAGAAGGTATTGGGGATGGCCGCAATGATTTCGGTCGGGCTTTCGATCACCCGGCCATTGAGCTGGAATTGCCCGCCGCAGAGCAACACGGTGATCGCGGCAAACACCAGGATATTCACCGGCAAGCCCCAGAAGTTGCCGACCAGAATGGTCTTGCGGCACGGCGAGGAGCGGGCGAAATCGCAGAAATTGAGGATCAGCGTGCCGTAGATGCTCAGCCACAGCGCGCCACCGGCAAAGATGTTGCGCCACATCTCGCCGCCGCTCAAAGGCTCGCGGATCGACCAGGCAATATTGCCGCCGACCTGGAAGTACATCCAACCGGCCAGCGAAGCCACGGTCACCAGAATCACCGGCCCGGCGAAGGCTTCATAGCGGCGCACCATTTCCATGCCGTACGCCAGGATCGCCAGTTGCACAAACCAGATCGTGATGAAACACGCCCAACCCAAGGTCGACAGGCCGAGAATGGAGTTGTGGTCATAGTCGGCAAATCCTGGATGAATCGCCGACAGCAATACACGGAAAACCACCGAGGCCAGGTAGGTCTGGATACCAAACCAGGCAATCGCAATCACCGCGCGGATCAGCGCCGGGATCTGCGCACCATGGATGCCGAAACTGATACGACTGATCACCGGAAACGGCACGCCGGTTTTCTGGCCCATAAACCCCGACAAGTTCATGAAGAAATACACCAGCGCTGCGCCGATCCCCAGGGACAGCAGAATCTGCCAGCCGCCGAGGCCCAGCGCATACAGGCCGATGGCAAACGAATAGTTGGCGATGTTGTGCACGTCGTTGGTCCACAACGCGAAGATGCTGTAGCGCCCCCAGCGTCGTCCTTCGGCTTTGGTGGGAGCCAGGTCCTTGTTATGCAGGCGCGGGCTGAGCACCAATGGGCCGGGGCTTGCGGCCTCGAGATTCAGGGCGGAGGAGGGCAGATCCAGTGCGATGTCATTCGAGAGGCTTGTACGCATTCCGGCAGGCTCCGGCGCATCTGCAGGAACGCTGCAGATGGCAAAGTGTATGTATGTTTTGTATTTATTGTATACAAAGAGCAATTCACCTTAAGCCACATGCGTGCCAGTTTTGGGTCTATGAAAATCAGGGTTAATTTCGTTTTTATAGGTCTGTTGAATAAATTGCTGAATTAAAAGCAATATAAATTGACCGATTGAACAGGTATTTATTTTTTGTGGGGAGGCGCTTTATTTAAGAGGGAAGCAGCGTTAGGAAATGAGTGTTACGTTTTGGTGCGGGAGAATACGGATTGCACACATAAATGGCACTTATGGTTACATTAGTGTGTACATTCTAGGGGCTGCCCAAAACAAAATGTGGGAGCGGGCTTGCCCGCGAAGGCGGCTTCTCAGCCGACTTATAAGTGACTGATCCACCGCAATCGCGGGCAAGCCCGCTCCCACATTTTACCGCGTCAGCCCTCAAGCCTTGCTGATGATATTCCCGGCATGCAGCCCGCATTCCTTCTGCGTGGCTTCTTCCCACCACCAGCGGCCTTCGCGCTCATGCTGGTTAGGCAATACCGGGCGGGTGCAGGGCTCGCAGCCGATGCTGATAAAACCGCGCTCATGCAGGCTGTTGTAGGGCAGCTCCAGCATGCGGATGTAGCCCCAGACTTCCTCGCTGGTCATCTGCGCCAGCGGGTTGAATTTGTACAGGGTGCGCTCCGGGGTGGAGAACGCTGTATCGATCTCCAGCGCCGCCACCTGGCTGCGGGTGCCGGGGCTTTGGTCGCGCCGTTGGCCGGTGGCCCAGGCGTTTACGCCGGACAGTTTGCGCCGCAGCGGTTCGATCTTGCGCACGCCGCAGCATTCACCATGGCCGTCTTTATAGAAGCTGAACAGGCCCTTTTCCTTGACGAAGGGTTCCAGCTTGCTCTGGTCCGGCGAGATCAGCTCGATGTCGATTTTGTAGAAGTCGCGCACCTGCTCGATAAACCGGTAGGTCTCCGGGTGCAGACGGCCGGTGTCGAGGCTGAACACCTTGACGTTCTTGTTCAGCTTCCAAGCCATATCGACCAGCACCACATCCTCGGCACCGCTGAAGGAAATCCACAGGTCATCACCGAACTGGCTGAATGCCAGCTTGAGAATGTCCTGGGCGGATTTGTTGGCATAAGTCGCGGCGAGTTCAGCGACGTCGAAGGCTTGGTTCATCAGGACGGTTCCTACAGGTCAGTGGCGCTGAGCGCTCTATAGGGGAGTGATGGTATCAAAATCCGCTCTGCGTTGCGGCGTCGCGCTTGAATCGCTAGAGTTCGGCAGTCCTTTTGCTCGCTCAACTAACAACATCCAATAGGAGTGTCTTGTGGAAATTGCCTGTCTCGACCTGGAAGGGGTGCTGGTTCCGGAAATCTGGATCGCCTTCGCCGAAAAAACCGGTATTGAATCCCTGCGGGCAACCACCCGTGACATTCCCGATTACGACGTGTTGATGAAGCAGCGTCTGCGCATTCTTGACGAGCATGGCCTCAAACTCGCCGATATCCAGGAAGTAATCGCGACCCTCAAGCCGCTGGACGGCGCCATCGAGTTCGTCAACTGGTTGCGCGAACGCTTCCAGGTGGTGATTCTGTCGGACACCTTCTACGAATTCTCCCAGCCGTTGATGCGCCAGCTGGGTTTCCCGACCTTGTTGTGCCACCGCCTGATCACTGATGAAAATGATCGAGTGGTGAGCTATCAACTGCGTCAGAAAGACCCTAAGCGCCAATCCGTGCTGGCGTTCAAGACCCTTTACTACCGCGTGATCGCCGCTGGCGATTCCTACAACGACACCACGATGCTGGGTGAAGCTGACCGTGGGATTCTGTTCCATGCGCCAGAAAACGTGATTCGCGAGTTCCCGCAGTTCCCGGCGGTGCATACCTTTGAGGACTTGAAGAAAGCGTTCATCAAGGCGTCGAATCGGCAGTTGAGCCTGTAAGTGACTCAGCGCTGTTGATGGCCCCATCGCAGGCAAGCCAGCTTCCACACTGAATGCGGTCAACCTGTGGGAGCTGGCTTGCCCGCGATGAGGCCCGTGCGGCCACTGCCTAAACCCCGGCCAGTAACCGCTCATATGGAATGCTCAAGCCTTCATGCAGCCGCTTGATCATCGACAGGCTCAGCTTGCGCTTGTGGTTCAGCACCTCTGACACCCGCCCACTGGTGCCGATAAAGGGCTCCAGATCACGGGCAGTCATGCCTAATTGCTCCATGCGAAATCTGATCGCCTCCACTGGGTCCGAAGGCGGCATGGGAAAGTGTTCCGCCTCGTATTTCTCAATAAGCACGGCAAGAATTTCCAGCTCGTCACCCTCTGGCGAGCCAATGTCCGCGCCCCAAAGCTGCTCCACACGCGCAAGCGCAGCGGTCAGGTCTTCCTGGGAATGAATAGGTTTGATGTTCATCACACGGTCTCCGCGTTTATCTGGTCTTACTGCATATGGGGTCCCACGAAACGCACGAACCCCAGCTGTCGTTGATAGTCGATCGCCATGATCACTCGATACTTGTTGCCGCCCACGTTGAAAACAACTCTGCCGCCCTTGAGAATGCTCGCCGTTCCAAGCTCTGCCTTGAGCGCCTGTGGCGTTGTGTAAGTGGTCCTCTCCATATGGCGATACAGTTCGACCAGCGGTGTCTTGGCATCGGTATAAGCGCGATGGCTTTCCCAGAATGTCCTTAAGGTAGAGAGGGCGATTATCCGCATCGCTGCTCCCTCCCAATTTGGGAGATGTTAGGTGGGGTTCGTGTGAGATGCAATCCCGGAAATAATTTCTGACGAGTAGGCATTCGCTTCATGTGATCCTTCACAGGTGGCGGGTGGACGGTCTGAGCCGGACGCTATCCGCCCGCTCATACTGCGTCCACAGCCATTCTGATTCAGGTTTTTTCTGTCGCTGGGCGCCGCGTACGAGCGCCAGGAAAGGCGGGGTGCTACAGGTTTTCCAAAGTGTGTAACAAGACCCGCACCTTGGTCAGCGACTCTTGATACTCCGCCTCCCACTCCGAATCCGCCACGATCCCGCCACCGCCCCAGCAGTTCACGTGCCCATCCTTGACCAGCAAACTGCGGATTGCGATGGAGCTGTCCATCTCGCCGCGTACATCCAGATACACCAGCGAGCCGCAGTACAACCCGCGTCGGGTCGGCTCCAGCTCATCGATGATCTGCATCGCGCGAATCTTCGGCGCGCCGGTGATGGAGCCGCCAGGGAAGCTGCCGGCGATCAGGTCGAGGGCGTCTTTGTCGTCGGCCAGCACCCCCGTCACGCTGCTCACCAAGTGGTGCACATTGGGATAACTTTCCAGGCTGAACAACTCCGGCACTTTCACCGAGCCGGTGCGGCAAGTGCGGCCGAGATCGTTGCGCAGCAGGTCGACGATCATCAGGTTTTCGGCGCGATCCTTGGGGCTGGCCAGAAGTTCGGCGGCGTTGGCGGCGTCTTCTTCTGGCGTCAAACCCCGCGGGCGGGTGCCTTTGATTGGGCGGGTTTCGACCTGGCGTATGCTGATCTGCACGAATCGCTCCGGCGACAGACTGAGTACCGCGCCGTCATCGGGCAGGCTCTGAAACCCGGAAAACGGTGTAGGGCAGGCCTCGCGCAACGCGCAATACGCCACCCAGGGATCGCCGCTGCAGGGCGCGCGAAAACGTTGCGCAAAGTTGACCTGGTAGCAGTCGCCCGCCTGGATGTAGTCCTGAATACGCGCGATGGCCTGTCGGTAGGCCTCGGGCGTGAGCTCCGGTGCCATGGGACCATTGAGCTTGAAGGTGTCAGATGATTCAGCAGCAGGTTGCCCGAACAGGTTGACCAACCGCAGCCGTTCGCTGTCGGCCAGCGCGGGGTGAAAGACCAACTGGCTGGTCTGTGCCTGGTGATCGCTGATCAGCGCCCAGGCATACAGCCCGAAGCGCGCATCCGGCAGGTGCAGGTCATCCACAGCCCAATCAGGCATTTGCTCCAAGTGCCGGCCAAAGTCATAACTCAAGTAGCCAATCAGGCCGCCAGCAAACGGCAGCGCATAACCTGCAGGCAGATCCGCTTCGCCCAACTGCGTCAGGTTTGTCCGCAAGCGTTGCAGGAAATCACCGCCACTTTCGTCAGGCGCAACCGTCAATGTCGCTCGCGGCCAGGCGCTGAGCAAGTCATAACGCCCGCGTTCGGCAGCCGGGCGGCCACTGTCGAGCAGCACTGCGCCGGGGGCATGACGAATCGCCGCAAAGTAGTCGGCGGGGTTGGCCCGGTAGGGCAGCGGGTGTACGGAGCAGGTCGACATTGCAGGGTGGATCAGCTGTTGGCGTGGGGGTGGCGATTGTAGTCCCCTGAAGGGTTTGGTCCTAGAGGGGATGTCGGTGATAGCTGGATAGAGCAGAAAGCTATCGCAGGCAAGCCAGCTCCCACTGGTTGATCGCGTGTGGGAGCTGGCTTGCCTGCGATGAGGCCATCAGCCTTCTACCGCAGGAATATGCCCAAACATTTCCTGCACAAACTTCACCCGTTCTTCCGCAGTTTCGGTCACGCCAGCCGCTTTGAGTTCGTCCAGTCGCGCTTCAACCGCATGGGTACGCAACGTCAAACCGCAGTCGTTAGCGATCTGGATATTCAGCCCCGGTCGCGCATTCAGCTCCAGGATCAACGGACCTTTTTCCTGGTCCAGCACCATGTCCACGCCGATATAGCCCAGCCCGCACAGCTCATAGCAGCCGGCCGCGAGCTTCATGAACCCGTCCCAGTTGGGCAGCTGCACGCCATCCACCGCGTTGGTGGTGTCGGGGTGTTTGGTGATGATGTTGTTCAGCCAGGTGCCGCGCAGTGTCAGGCCGGTGGCGAGGTCCACACCCACGCCAATCGCGCCCTGGTGCAGGTTGGCCTTGCCGCCGGACTGGCGGGTCGGCAGACGCAGCATGGCCATCACCGGGTAGCCCATCAGCACGATAATGCGGATATCCGGCACGCCTTCGTAGCTGATGCTCTTGAAGATCTGGTCGGGCACCACGCGGTATTCGATCAGTGCGCGGTCGCGGTGGCCGCCCAGGGAGTACAAACCGGTGAGGATGCTGGAGATCTGGTGCTCGATTTCTTCATGGCTGATGATCTTGCCGGACACCGTGCGGTAGCGCCCTTCAAACCGGTCGGCTACCACCAGGATGCCATCACCGCCGGCACCCTGGGCCGGTTTGATCACGAAGTCGCTGCGCCCGCCGATGATCTCGTCGAGCTTGTCGATTTCCTTCTCGGTGGAAATGATCCCGTACATCTCGGGCACATGGATGCCCGCCGCAATCGCCCGTTCCTTGGTGATGATCTTGTCATCTACGATCGGGTACAGGCTGCGCTTGTTGTACTTGAGCACGTAGTCGGCGTTACGCCGGTTGATGCCCATGATCCCTCGTGCTTCGAGGGCCTTCCAGGTTTTCCAGAAGCCGAACATTACGAATCAGCCTTGAGGAAGGCCTTGAAACGCACCAGCTCGGTCAGGCGATAGCCGCGATAGCGACCCATGGCCAGCATGAAACCCACCAGGATCAACAGGATGGCCGGGAAGGTGAACACAAAGTAGACCAGCTCCGGCACGCTCATGATGATGTGCGCCAGGGCGGCGGCGAACAGTGTGCCCACGGC
>NZ_VBVZ01000001.1 GCF_005863185.1 Pseudomonas edaphica | reverse complement strand
TGGCTTGCCTGCGATGGCGGTGTATCAGATACAGATGTGCTGGCTGATTCACCGCCATCGCAGGCAAGCCAGCTCCCACAGTTTTAACCGTGTTTATTCTTCAAAATGGATGGGGCATTTATCGGCCCCTTCCAGCTTTTTCAGTTCCTCGACGACTTGCGGCCGCGCCCGGCGCAACGTCAGGCTACGCCCCATACCCGCCAACCGCCGCGCCTTGCTCAGCAGCCCAGCGACAGAACGCTGTTGGCTCCTTGGCGTACATCATGTCGTAGCAAAAGGTCTTGCCCGGTTCGATCAGGCTGCCGGCAATCGGCGGTACATCGCCTGACAGGCTGGCAGACGTGGCATTGATGATCACGTCCACCGGCTCACGCAGCCAATCGAAACCGCTGGCCGACACCGGCCCCAAATCGTCGAACAGCTCGGCAAGCAGTTCGGCTTTTTCAACGGTGCGGTTGGCGATGATCAGCGACGCAGGTTGCTCAGCCAGTAATGGCTCCAACGCCCCGCGTACGGCGCCACCGGCGCCCAGCAGCAGGATGCGTTTGCCTTGCAGGCTAAGCCCGGCGTTCACCGTGAGGTCGCGCACCAGGCCGGCGCCGTCGGTGTTGTCGCCCAGCAAGGTGCCGTCGGCAAGCTTGCTCAGGGTGTTCACAGCGCCTGCGCGCTGGGCGCGTTCGGTCAAGCTGTTGGCCAGGCGGTAGGCGTCTTCCTTGAACGGCACGGTGACGTTGGCGCCACGGCCTTGTGCAAAGAACTCACGGGCACAGCCGGTGAAATCCTCCAGCGGCGCGAGCAGGGTGCTGTAGTCCAGTTGCTCACCGGTCTGCTCGGCGAACATGCGGTGAATCAACGGCGACTTGCTGTGGCCAATGGGGTTGCCGAACACCACATAACGGTCCATCAGACAGCCGCCTTGGGCGCAGCAAGGCCCAACCAGTCGCGGTCTTGCAGGTAGTAATCAGTGAGGCGCGCTTCTTCGCTGTCGGCTTCGGCTTTCCAGTCGTAGCTCCAGCGTACTTGCGGCGGCAGCGACATCAGGATCGACTCGGTACGCCCGCCCGATTGCAGGCCGAACAGGGTGCCCCGGTCGTAGACCAGGTTGAATTCGACGTAGCGGCCACGACGGAATTCCTGGAATTGGCGCTGCTGCTCGGTGTAAGCCATGGCCTTGCGACGCTGCACGATCGGCAGGTAGGCGTCGATGTAGGCATCGCCGATGGCACGGATGAAGGCGAAGCAGGTGTCAAAGCCCCACTCGTTCAAGTCATCGAAGAACAGGCCGCCGATGCCGCGCGGTTCGTTGCGGTGCTTGATATGGAAGTAGGTGTCGCACCAGGCCTTGTAGCGCGAATACACATCCGCGCCAAACGGCGCACAGGCCTGCTCGGCCACGCGATGCCAGTGGATGCAGTCTTCTTCATTGCCGTAGTAGGGCGTGAGGTCGAAGCCGCCACCGAACCACCACACCGGCTCTTCGCCGTCTTTTTCGGCGATGAAAAAGCGCACGTTGGCGTGGGACGTCGGCACATGCGGGTTGTGCGGGTGGATCACCAGCGACACGCCGAGGGCTTCAAAGCCACGCCCAGCCAGTTCCGGGCGATGCGCGCTGGCGGACGGTGGCAGGCCACTGCCGAAGACGTGGGAAAAGTTGACGCCGCCTTTTTCGATCACCGAACCGTTTTCGATCACACGGGTGCGACCGCCGCCGCCGGCAGGCCGGGTCCAGGCGTCTTCGATAAAGCGAGTATCCGTCTCGAAGGTTTCCAGGGCGCTGCAAATGCGGTCTTGCAGGTCAAGCAGGTAGGCCTTTACAGCCTCGGTGCGGGTAGTCATGGCATCACCTTGAATCGGGCAAAGCTACGCGAGGCCATTGGGCGTCGGCGGCAAATGGGCGCACAGGATACCACTGCACCCGACCGCGCCGCAGTTGACGAAGATCAAGCTTAGGAGTGGGATAGGGGGCTACGCGATTCGACCTCAGGAGAAGTGCAGATGGCCAAACGTATCCAGTTCAGCGCCCATGGTGGCCCCGAAGTGCTTGAGTATGTGGACTACACCCCGGCAGAACCTGGGCCACAGCAGGTTCGTGTGCGGAACGAGGCCATCGGCCTGAACTTCATCGACACCTATTTCCGCAGCGGCCTGTATGCGCCGCCAGCCTTGCCGTCGGGCCTTGGCGCAGAAGGCGCTGGCGTGGTGGATGCGGTTGGCAGCGAGGTCACGCAGTTCAAGGTCGGTGACCGCGTGGCCTACGGCAGTGGCCCACTGGGTGCGTACAGCCAACTGCATGTGTTGCCTGCCGCCAACCTGGTGCACTTGCCCGACGCTATCAGCTTCGAACAGGCGGCTGGCGCGATGCTCAAGGGCCTGACCGTGCAGTACCTGCTGCGTCAGACCTACGAGTTGAAGGGTGGCGAAACCATTCTGTTCCACGCCGCTGCCGGTGGCGTGGGCTCCCTGGCCTGCCAATGGGCCAAGGCACTGGGCGTGAAGCTGATCGGCACCGTGAGTTCGCCGGAAAAAGCCGCACTGGCCAAATCCCTCGGCGCCTGGGAAACCATCGACTACAGCAAGGAAAACGTCGCACAGCGCGTGCTGGAATTGACCGACGGCAAAAAAGTCCCGGTGGTGTACGACGGCGTTGGCAAAGATACCTGGCTGACCTCGCTGGACAGCGTGGCGCCACGGGGTTTAGTGGTGAGTTTCGGCAATGCGTCGGGCGCGGTGGATGGCGTGAACCTGGGGATTCTGGCGGCGAAGGGCTCGTTGTATGTCACTCGGCCGACACTGGCGACTTACGCCAGCAACCCGAAAGACTTGCAGGCGATGGCCGATGATCTGTTCTCGATGATCAAGAGCGGCAAGGTGCGTATTGATATCAACCAGCGGTTTGCGCTGGCGGATGCGGCGAAGGCGCAGACGGAGTTGTCGGGGCGCAGGACGACCGGGTCGACCATTTTGCTGCCATAAGTCTCTAAGATCTTCCGCGTTTGTAAGGGCCCCATCGCGGGCAAGCCCGCTCCCACATTTGGAATGCACTCCCCTGTGGGAGCCGGGCTTGCCCGCGATGGCCGCGCCTCGGTCTCAAGACGGCCGCACTACCTCACCCGTCGCCAAATCGCGAATCAGGCTGGGGTTCTTGCGCCCACCCAGGGCACCACCCAGCACCAAATCCACTTGGCCACGGAAATACTGCTCCACGCGAATGCGCGTACGCGCCGCCGGGCGGCCTTGCGGGTTGGCTGAGGTAGAGATCAACGGCCCCACCTGCGCGCATAAATCCCTAACCAACGGATGATCACTGACCCGCAGCGCCACGGTGTCATGCACACCGGTCACCCATTCCGGCAACATGCCCTGATGCGGCACCAGCCAGGTATTCGGCCCCGGCCAGGTGCTGGCCATGCGGTCGATCCAGGTGTCCGGGAAGTCTTCAAACAGAAAATCGAACTGACGGATATTGTCCGCCACCAGGATCAGCCCCTTGTCGACCGAGCGATTCTTGATCGCCAGCAGCCGGTCCACCGCGTCTTCATTCCACGGGTCGCAGCCCAGGCCCCAGACCGCTTCGGTCGGATAGGCAATCACCGCGCCTGCGCGAATTTCTCGTGCGGCTTCCAGCACACGCCACCTGTTGACCATTGCTCACTCTCCGGACTAAAGCTGTGGGCAGTTTACCGATGTTCTTTGCAAAAACTAATTACATAAGCGGGCCGCGCGCAAGCCAGCGCCCGCTTTCGCAGATCACCTGGCCCTCAAGCTCAAGCTCGGTAAGCGCCGCCAGTGTGTGGGACAACGGCCGCCCGCTGGCAATCGCCAAGGCCTCGCTGGTGAGGGGCGCCGCGTGCAACAGCGCCACCAGCGGATGGGTGACCGGCATCGGCGCCGGGCGGGACAACGCCTGCCAACCGCGCAAGCCGTCCAGGATGTGCTCGATGGACTCCACCAGCGTCGCACCGTCGCGAATCAACTGATGGCAGCCCTTGGCGCCCGGATGATGAATGGAACCCGGAATCGCATACACCTCACGCCCTTGCTCGGCGGCAAGCTTGGCGGTGATCAGCGAACCACTGGCCATGCTGGCTTCCACCACCAGCCCCCCCAGCGACAGGCCGCTGATAATCCGGTTGCGCCGTGGAAAGTTGGCGGCCTGGGGCGCGGCGTCCAGCGGAAACTCGGAAACCACCGCGCTGCCCTGGGCAATCATCGCGGCGGCGAGCTGGCGGTGGCGTTGTGGATAAAAATTTTCGAGGCCGGTGCCGAGCACGCCGATTGTCTGCCCCCCGACATCTAATGCCGCTTGGTGCGCAGCACCGTCGATGCCCAAGGCCAAGCCACTGGTGATGACAAAACCGGCGCTTGCCAGGCTGCGCGAAAAGGCGGCGGCAGTGTCCATCCCAGGGCGTGATGCACGGCGACTGCCGACCATGGCCAACTGCGGCTTTTCGAGAATGCTTGGCTCGCCGGCAACGAATAATAACGGCGGTGCATCGTCGATCTGCGTCAGTAACGCAGGGTACTCAGGCTGGTCCCACATCAGTAAATGCTGGGCCGGGCGCTCCAACCATGCGAGCGCATCACTGGCGCCATCTCGAATTTCAGGGCTGCGCCTGGCATCGGCGCTAATGGGTGGCAACCCGAGAGAACGCCAGGCACTCGCCGGGGCGCTGATGGCCTTGGAGGCAGAACCAAATGCGTCAATCAATACACGAAAACGCTTGGGGCCCAGTTCCGGCAGCCTGTGCAAGCGTAGTCGGGCTTCCAGTTCTGCAGGGGAAATTTCAGGGCTGTTTGTCGGATACATTTGATCGTCCTTGATCTGAACAAGCTGTGGATAACTCTGTTGGTAACTTATTTAGCAGGCTATTTATTGCGTTTGTCGGGCAGTCTCGAATCGATCCATGACCGCGAGTGAACGCGAGGCTCTGAGCACCAGGCCATAACTGAGTTTTTCGTAGGTGCGAAACACCAGCAGCGTGCCAGCATCTTCATCGGGGAGTTGGGCCGGGGCGCCAGAGAGGCTGTCGCGTACGCTCACGCCGGCCTTGATCACCGTGAGCAGGTGGCCTTCGGCCAGACCGTCACGGCGGCCCTTGTTCAAGGTCACGGCATCCATTACGCCGATCTGGGTGACACCCTTGGGAATATCGATAATATGCCCTTCGATGAAAGGCGCAGGCTCCCGGTTAGCCCATTCGACGGGCGGTTCGGCACGCAGCAAGCGGTCGCCTGGGCGCACTTCCTGGGTCACCCTTTGCACGGCCAGGGTGCTGAGGTCGCCCGCCAATACAAAGCGTGCGCTGCCGATGTCGTCGGCATTGATGCCCAGCAGCTCCTGGGTTTGCGGGTCGGTGTAGGTTTTGCCGCGACGAAAGATCCCATAGTCCGGCTGGGCCGGGTCCAGGTCACCGCGGGCATGCACGCGCTCACCGTTGGCGCCCAGGACTCGCCCCGCGTCGGCGGCAACAATGTAAGGGGCGTTGTCCAGGTCCTGGGGTGTATCGAAAATGCGGTTGTGCAGCAAGAAGTGGCGGATGGCCTGTTGCGTCGCCTGTTCCAGGCGCGGGCCGGGCTGGGAAACCAGGGCCATGGCGAGCGGCGCCCACAACAGCAAGACGAGTAGCGATTTCCTCATGGGGTCAATCTCCTTTATTATGTGCGTTCGCGTGAAATGCCAGAGCCTTAGCGGCTTTCGAACCTTTCACACCGGCGGTCTGGGTCCATCCCAACGCCGATTTGCCTCTACCTCACATGTGCAGCAATTACGCTTATGGCTATTTTGAACATCCTCGAATTTCCCGACTCGCGCCTGCGCACGATCGCCAAACCGGTGGCCGTAGTGGACGACAAGGTTCGTCAGTTGGTCGATGACATGTTTGAAACAATGTATGAAGCCCCGGGCATCGGCCTCGCCGCGACCCAGGTCAACGTGCATCAGCGCGTCGTGGTCATGGACCTGTCGGAAGATCGCAGCGAGCCGCGGGTGTTTATCAACCCCGAGTTCGAACCGCTGACCGAAGAGATGGGCGAATACCAGGAAGGCTGCCTGTCAGTGCCGGAGTTCTACGAGAACGTCGAACGCCCGCTGCGCGTGAAGATCAAGGCCCTGGACCGTGACGGCAAGCCCTACGAACTGATCGCCGAAGGCTTGCTGGCAGTGTGCATTCAGCATGAATGCGACCACCTCAACGGCAAGCTGTTTGTTGATTACCTGTCCACGCTTAAACGCGACCGGATCAAGAAGAAGCTGGAAAAAAAGCATCGCCAGCAAGCTTGATGCCCTTCTTCCAAAGGCTTGCTGCGGCAAGCCTTTTTCTTTTGTGACTGTTTTTAACCGAGAACTCCCATGACCGAGCCACTGCGCATTGTTTTTGCCGGCACTCCCGAATTCGCTGCCGAACACCTCAAGGCGCTGCTTGCCAGCCCTTATGACATCGTGGCGGTGTACACCCAGCCGGATCGCCCGGCCGGTCGCGGGCAAAAACTGATGCCAAGCCCGGTCAAGCAGTTGGCGCTTGAGCACAACATCCCTGTGCTGCAACCGCCAACCCTGCGCAATGCCGATGCCCAGGCGGAACTGGCGGCGTTGAAGCCCGACTTGCTGGTGGTAGTGGCTTACGGTTTGATCCTGCCCCAAGCCGTGCTGGATATCCCGCGCCTGGGCTGCATCAACAGCCACGCTTCGTTGCTGCCGCGTTGGCGCGGTGCGGCGCCGATCCAGCGCGCCGTCGAAGCCGGTGACCTTGAAAGCGGTGTGACCGTGATGCGCATGGAGGCGGGTCTGGATACCGGCCCGATGCTGCTCAAGGTTGCCACCCCAATCACGGCTGAAGACACCGGCGGCAGCCTGCACGACCGCTTGGCCGAACTTGGCCCGCCCGCCGTGATCCAGGCCATTGCTGGCCTGGCGGCCGGCACGCTGGAAGGCGAAGTACAGGACGACAGCCTCGCCACCTACGCACACAAACTGAATAAAGACGAAGCGCGTATCGACTGGAACCTCCCGGCCGTTGAGCTGGAACGCCTGGTGCGTGCCTTCAACCCGTGGCCGATCTGCCACAGCACCCTCAATGGCGAAGCGTTGAAAGTGCTGGCCGCCACCTTGGTGGATGGCAAAGGTGCTCCGGGTGAAATCATCGGCGCCAGCAAGGACGGCCTGTTGGTCGCCTGCGGTGAGCAGGCGCTGTGCCTGACCCGCCTGCAATTGCCCGGCGGCAAGGCGCTTAATTTCAGCGACTTGTTCAACAGCCGTCGTGAGAAATTTGCCTTGGGCACGGTTCTCGGGGCGGTCGCTCAATGAACCCGCGTCTGGCCGCCGCCAAGGCGCTCGCTGCCGTACTCAACGGCAAGGCTTCGCTGAACAGTTCGTTGCCTACACAAATGGACAAGGTTGAAGACCGTGATCGCGGTTTCACCCAGGACCTGGCCTTTGGCACCGCCCGCTGGCAGCCGCGCTTGTCGGCCCTGGCGGCCAAGCTGCTGCAAAAGCCGTTCAAGGCCGCCGACGCCGATGTAGAGGCGCTGCTGCTGGTCGGCCTTTATCAACTGCTCTACACCCGCGTGCCCGCGCATGCCGCCATCGGTGAAACCGTCGGCTGCGCCGACAAGCTGAAGAAGCCGTGGGCCAAGGCCTTGCTCAATGCCGTACTGCGTCGCGCCCAGCGTGAAAGCGAAGCGCTGCTGGCCGAACTGGAACATGACCCGGTGGTGCGCACAGCGCACCCGCGCTGGCTGCAAAAATCCCTGAAAGCCTTCTGGCCCGAGCAATGGGAAGCCATTTGCGCCGCCAATAATGCGCACCCGCCGATGATTTTGCGGGTCAACCGTCGCCACCACAGCCGTGACGCCTACCTGCAATTGCTCACCGGTGCCGGCATCAACGCCGCGCCGTGCGTGTACAGCGTCGACGGCATCGTGCTGGAAGCGGCCACCGACGTGCGCAGCCTGCCGGGCTTTGCCGAAGGCTGGATCAGCGTGCAGGACGAAGCCGCACAATTGGCCGCCGACCTGCTCGACCTGGCCCCAGGCCAACGCGTACTGGACGCCTGCTGCGCGCCGGGCGGTAAGACGTGTCACATTCTGGAAGTCGAAAAAGACCTGGCCGGTGTAGTCGCCGTCGACCTGGAAGCCAAGCGCCTTGTGCGCGTGCGTGAAAACCTTGCACGCCTGGGCCTGAGCGCCGAGCTGATCGCCGCCGACGGCCGCGACACCGCCACGTGGTGGGACGGCAAGCCGTTCCAGCGCATCCTGCTCGACGCGCCATGTTCCGCCACTGGCGTGATCCGCCGTCACCCGGATATCAAGCTCACCCGCCAACCCGACGACATCGCCGCCCTGGCCGTGCTGCAAGGCGAACTGCTCGATGCAATGTGGCCAACGCTGGAAGTCGGCGGCATCCTGCTCTACGCCACGTGCTCCACGCTGCCGACAGAAAATACCGAGGTGATCCAAGCCTTCCTCGCCCGCACCAGTGGCGCACGGGAGCTGGACCTCGCCACGGCGGCCGGTATCAAGCAGCCCCACGGCCGCCAACTGCTCGCGCAGGAAGGCGGACACGATGGCTTCTATTACGCCAAACTGATCAAGATTGCTGCCGCGCGCGGCTAATGGGTTTAAGGGAGTGACCGGATGAAAATCATCATCCTTGGTGCAGGGCAGGTCGGCGGCACACTGGCCGAACATTTGGCCAGCGAAGCCAACGACATCACCGTGGTCGACACCGACAGCGAGCGCCTGCGCAACCTGGGCGACCGCCTGGACATCCGCACCGTACAAGGCCGTGCGTCATTCCCGACGGTGCTGCGCCAGGCCGGTGCCGACGATGCCGATATGCTGGTGGCGGTGACCAACAGTGACGAGACCAACATGGTCGCCTGCCAAGTCGCCCATACCCTGTTTCACACGCCCACCAAGATCGCTCGCGTGCGCGAAGCCGCCTACCTGACCCGCGCCGGTCTGTTCGACAACGATGCGATTCCGGTGGATGTGCTGATCAGCCCTGAACAAGTGGTGACCCACTACATCAAGCGCCTGATCGAAATTCCCGGTGCCTTGCAGGTCATCGACTTTGCCGAAGGCAAGGCGCAACTGGTGGCGGTAAAGGCTTATTACGGCGGGCCACTGGTGGGCCAGCAACTGCGCCAACTGCGCGAACACATGCCGAATGTGGAAACCCGCGTGGCGGCGATTTTCCGTCGCGACCGGCCGATCCTGCCCCAGGGCGATACGGTGATCGAAGCGGACGACGAAGTGTTTTTCATCGCTGCCAAAGCGAATATTCGCGCGGTGATGAGCGAAATGCGTCGGCTCGATGAGAGCTACAAACGCATCGTCATTGCCGGCGGCGGGCAGATCGGCGAGCGCCTGGCCGAGGCCATCGAAAGCCGCTACCAAGTGAAGATCATCGAGATGAACCCGACACGCTGC
This sequence comes from Pseudomonas edaphica, assembly GCF_005863185.1. Lineage (GTDB taxonomy): Bacteria > Pseudomonadota > Gammaproteobacteria > Pseudomonadales > Pseudomonadaceae > Aquipseudomonas > Aquipseudomonas edaphica. The sequence continues at coordinate 33,580 of NZ_VBVZ01000001.1, read as the reverse complement.
CGGCATTTGTCCGACACCCTCGACAGCACCGTGGTCCTGCAAGGCAGCGCCTCGGACCGTGACCTGCTGATGGAAGAAAACATCGCCGACGCCGATATCTTCCTGGCCCTGACCAACGACGACGAGGCCAACATCATGTCCTCGTTGCTGGCCAAGCGGCTGGGGGCGAAGAAGGTGATGACCATCATCAACAACCCGGCCTACGTCGACCTGATCCAGGGCGGCGACATCGACATCGCCATCAGCCCGCAGTTGGCCACCATCGGCACCTTGCTGGCCCACGTGCGCCGTGGCGATATCGTCAGCGTGCACTCCCTGCGCCGGGGCGCGGCGGAAGCCATTGAGGCGATTGCCCATGGTGATTCAAAGTCGAGCAAGGTGATCGGCAAGGCGATCCGCGATATCGGCCTGCCGCCGGGCACCACCATTGGTGCGATTATTCGTGATGAAGAAGTGATCATCGCCCATGACGACACGATGATCGCCACGGGTGACCATGTGATTCTGTTCCTTGTGGATAAAAAGCACATTCGCGATGTGGAGAAGCTGTTTCACGTGGGGCTGAGTTTTTTCTAGGCAGGAATATTTCATTGTGGCGAGGGAGCTTGCTCCCGCTCGAGTGCGAAGCGCTCGCAAAATGTTGGGGGACTGCTGCGCAATCCAACGGGAGCAAGCTCCCTCGCCACAACAGCCTTTTTTCGCTCAAGGTGATAATAAATGCTCGAATCCCTGGAAAAAATGCTCGCCAAGGGTGTGGATAATTCATTGCTGCGCTTTGGCTTGGGTAAGGGTTATCTGGACTTGAAGGACAACGCCAAGGCGGCCGAGCATTTGCAGAAATGCGTCGAGTTCGACCCGAAGTATTCGGCGGCGTGGAAGCTGTTGGGCAAGGCTCAGCAAGGGCAGGGTGATAACGCTGCAGCACGGTTAGCGTGGGAAAAGGGCATAGAAGCAGCCCTGGCACATGGCGACAAACAGGCTGAAAAAGAGATGACGGTGTTCCTGAAGAAACTCGATCGCCTGGCCTGAATTGATCCCTGTGGGAGCTGGCTTGCCTGCGATAGCATCACCTCGGTATGGCTGAAAAACCGAGTTTATGATCGTTCCCACGCTCTGCGTGGGAATGCAGCCCTGGGCGCTCTGCGCCTGCCCTTAAAACCGTGACGCGGAGCGTCACAGGCGGCGTTCCCACGCGGAGCGTGGGAACGATCACGTGGTCAGTACCAGCGCTCTTCACCCGGCGGGCGTTTCTTGAAGCGCTTCATGCTCCACATGTACTGGCTCGGGTAGGCGCCGACATAACGCTCCACCACCTTGCTCATCGCCGCGCAGGAGGTAGCCGTGTCGGTGCTGTACATATCTTCCGGCGCTGCTTCCAGAATCACTTTGTAACCCGAACCGTCCGGCAGCCTCAGGGCATGCAGGAACACGCCAACAGCCTTGTGGCCTGCGAGCATGTTCGGCACAAACTTGCTGGTCAGCGCCTGGGTGGCGAAAAACGGCACGAAGATGCCCGCAGATTCCGCCGGCTCCGGGTCAGCCGGAATACCCACCTGACCACCTTTGCGCACTTCCTTGATCACACTGAGGATGCCTTCCTTGGTGGACGCCGCCACGCGGTTACCCAACTGCACCCGCTGTTTTTGCAGCAACTCATCCACCGCCTTGAGCTTGGGCGGGCGGTAGAAAATGATCGGTTTGCACTGGTTGCAATAGAAGTGGTTCAACACTTCCCAGTTGCCCAGGTGGCTGGTGATACCAACCACGCCTTTGCCCGAGGCCAATGCCTCATGCAGCACTTCCAGGCCTTCGACTTCGCGCACCAGGTCGATGGAACGCTGTGCCGGCCAGATCCAGGCGCAGGCGCTTTCGGTCAGCGACTTGCCGATGTCCATCAGGCTTTGGCCCACCAGACGCTCGCGGGCGGCCGGGTCCATGTCCGGGAAGCATTTGGAGAGGTTGATCCGCACCGTGTCGCGGGAGCGGTTGGGGGTTTTCCACATGATCCAGCCAATCGCCGTGCCGACGGCCTGTACAGCGCGCCAGGGCAGCAGGGCAAACAACCGAAGAGCGCCTACCAGCAAGGCGCCTTTAAACTTTTCCACAGGTCACTCCTGATCGTGTGTGGTGCGCAAAGCGGGCATTCTAACCGGCGTTGGCCAAGTCCGCGTAACGGTCGCAGTCCTGAGTGTGGTCCATGACCATTCCCGAGGCCTGCATGAACGCGTAGCAGATGGTCGGGCCGACGAAGGTGAAACCGGCTTTTTTCAACGCTTTACTCATGGCTTCAGCCTCGGGGGTAATCGCCGGGACTTGGCTGCGATCGGTAAAGTGATTGACCTTGGGCACGCCGCCAACAAAGGACCAGAGCAACCCCACCGGATCTTCCAGCGCCAGCCAGGCGGCGGCGTTGCGGCGGGTGGCGTTGAGCTTTAGGCGGTTACGCACGATGCCTGGATCGAGCATCAGTGCTTCGATTTCAGCATCGGTCAGCCTGGCCAAACGCTGCGCATCAAAGCCGAACAAGACCTTTCGATAATGCTCGCGTTTGCGTAAAACGGTGATCCAGGACAGGCCCGCCTGGAACCCTTCGAGCAAAAGCAACTCGAACAAACCCTGCGCATCGCGCAGCGGCGTTCCCCACTCCTGATCGTGATAAGCCATGTACAGCGGATCTTCAGAACACCAAAAGCAGCGTGGCATAAGGCTCCAGGGAGTGGTGGCAGGGCCGAATCGGGTATACTCCCGCTCTTTAAATCGCAGCCCAAGTAACAGGTGAATTTCGTGAGCCAGCCTACGCCAGCCGTGCGTACCTTCCAAGACTTGATCCTCGCCCTCCAGCAATACTGGGCCGAGCAAGGTTGTGTGGTACTTCAGCCCTACGATATGGAAGTAGGCGCCGGCACTTTCCACACCGCTACATTCCTGCGGGCCATCGGCCCGGAAACCTGGAACGCCGCTTATGTGCAGCCCAGTCGTCGCCCGACTGACGGCCGCTACGGCGAAAACCCGAACCGTCTGCAGCACTACTACCAGTTCCAGGTGGTATTGAAGCCGAACCCGGATAACTTCCAGGAGCTGTACCTGGGCTCGCTGAAACATGTCGGCCTGGACCCACTGGTGCACGACATCCGTTTCGTCGAAGACAACTGGGAATCGCCAACTTTGGGCGCCTGGGGCCTGGGCTGGGAAGTCTGGCTCAATGGCATGGAAGTGACGCAGTTCACGTACTTCCAGCAAGCCGGCGGCATCGAGTGCTACCCGGTGACCGGCGAGATCACCTACGGTCTCGAGCGCCTGGCCATGTACCTGCAAGGCGTGGATTCGGTCTACGACCTGGTGTGGGCTGACGGCCCGTTCGGCAAAGTCACCTACGGCGACGTGTTCCACCAGAACGAAGTGGAGCAATCCACTTACAACTTCGAACACGCCAACGTCGACAAGCTGTTCGAACTGTTCGACTTCTATGAAAGCGAAGCCAAGCGCCTGATCGAACTCGACCAGCCGCTGCCGTTGCCGAGCTATGAAATGGTGTTGAAGGCTTCCCATACCTTCAACCTGCTGGACGCCCGCCGTGCCATCTCGGTGACCGCGCGCCAGCAATACATCCTGCGTGTACGCACCCTGGCGCGTTCCGTCGCCCAAGCCTACCTGCTGGCTCGCGCCAAGCTGGGCTTCCCGATGGCAACCCCGGACCTGCGTGATGAAGTGTTGGCTAAGCTGGAGGCTGCACAATGAGTGCTCAAGATTTCCTGGTTGAACTGGGCACCGAAGAGCTGCCACCCAAGGCACTGAACACCCTGGCCGATGCGTTCCTGGCCGGTATCGAAAAAGGCCTGCACAGCGCTGGCCTGAAGTTCGCCGCGAAAAAAGTCTACGCCGCGCCACGTCGCCTGGCGGTGTTGCTGACCGCGCTGGAAACCCAGCAGCCGGACCGCAGCATCAACCTCGACGGCCCACCGCGCCAGGCGGCTTTTGATGCTGAAGGCAATCCGACTCAAGCCGCCCTTGGTTTTGCCAAGAAGTGTGGCGTCGAGCTGAGCGAGATCGACCAGAGCGGCCCGAAACTGCGTTTCAGCCAGGTCATCACCGGCAAGCCAACGGCAAGCCTGTTGCCGACCATCGTTGAAGACTCCCTGAACGACTTGCCTATTCCCAAGCGCATGCGCTGGGGTGCTCGCAAGGAAGAGTTCGTGCGCCCAACTCAGTGGCTGGTGATGTTGCTCGGCGACCAAGTCATCGACTGCACGATCCTCGCCCAGAAGGCTGGCCGTGATTCCCGTGGTCACCGCTTCCACCATCCAGAAGCCGTGCGCATCACCTCGCCGGCCAACTACGCCGCCGACCTGCGTGCCGCTTACGTGTTGGCCGATGCCAACGAGCGTCGCGAGCTGATCAGCAAGCGCACCGAAGAGCTGGCCCGCCTGCAGGAAGGCACCGCCATCGTGCCGCCAAGCCTGCTCGACGAAGTGACCGCGCTGGTTGAATGGCCGGTGCCGCTGGTGTGCTCGTTCGAGGAGCGTTTCCTCGACGTGCCGCAAGAAGCGCTGATCACCACCATGCAGGACAACCAGAAGTATTTCTGCCTGCTGGATGTGGACGGTAAGCTGCTGCCGCGTTTTATCACCGTGGCCAACATCGAAAGCAAAGACCCGCAGCAGATCATCGCCGGTAACGAGAAAGTCGTGCGCCCGCGCCTGACTGACGCCGAGTTCTTCTTCAAGCAAGACAAGAAGCAGAAGCTCGAAGACTTCAACCTGCGCCTGCAAAACGTGGTGTTCCAGGAAAAACTCGGCAGCGTCTACGACAAGGCCGTGCGCGTTTCCAAGCTGGCCGCCTACATTGCCCCACGCATTGGCGGTGACGCTGCCTGGGCAGCCCGCGCTGGCTTGCTGTCCAAGTGCGACCTGGCCACCGAAATGGTCGGCGAGTTCCCGGAGATGCAAGGCGTCGCCGGTTACTACTACGCCCTCAACGACAGCGAACCGGACGATGTGGCCCTGGCTCTGAACGAGCAGTACATGCCGCGCGGCGCTGGCGCTGAGCTGCCGAGCACCCTGACCGGTGCGGCCGTGGCCATCGCCGACAAGCTGGACACCCTCGTCGGCATCTTCGGTATCGGCATGTTGCCTACCGGCAGCAAAGACCCGTATGCCCTGCGCCGTGCGGCCCTGGGCGTGCTGCGTATCCTGATCGACAAAAAGCTCGACCTCGACCTGACCCAGGCCGTGGTGTTTGCAGTCGGCCAGTTTGGCGCCAAGGTCAAGCAAGCCGGGTTGGCCGAGCAAGTGCTGGAGTTTGTGTTCGACCGCCTGCGTGCGCGTTATGAAGACGAAGGCGTGGACGTTTCCGTCTACCTGTCGGTACGTGCCCTGCAACCGGGCTCGGCATTGGACTTCGATCAGCGCGTACAGGCCGTGCAAGCCTTCCGCAAGCTGCCGGAAGCCGATGCCCTGGCCGCCGTGAACAAGCGTGTGTCGAACCTGCTGAGCAAGGCCGACAACCTCGGCAGTGCCGAAGTCGACCCTGGCCTGTTTGCCGATGCCAAGGAGTTTTCGTTGAACTCGGCCATCGCCAAAGCGGAAAACGCGGTGAAGCCGCTGCTCGCCGAACGCAATTACGCCGAAGCACTGGCGCGCCTGGCCACCTTGCGTGAGCCGGTGGATGCGTTCTTTGAAGCGGTGATGATCAATGCCGAAGATGCTGGTGTGCGGAAAAACCGCTACGCCATGCTGGCACGCCTGCGCGGCTTGTTCATCAACATCGCTGACATTTCTGTACTGGGCTGACCATGTTGAAACTGCTGATTCTCGATCGGGACGGAGTGATCAATTACGACTCCGACGCTTACATCAAGTCGGTGGCGGAATGGATTCCACTGCCCGGCTCGATCGAGGCCATCGCGCAGTTGAGCAAAGCCGGCTGGACGGTGGCCATCGCCACCAACCAGTCCGGCATCGCCCGCGGTTATTACGACATCGCCACCCTGGACGCCATGCACGCGCGTTTGCGCGCGTTAGTGACCGAGCAGGGCGGTGAGGTGGGGCTGGTGGTGTACTGCCCCCACGGGCCGGATGAGGGCTGCGAGTGCCGCAAACCCAAGCCTGGCATGTTGAAAACCATTGCAGAACATTACAAGGTGCCGTTAGCTGGGCTATGGTTCGTCGGGGACAGCCTCGGTGACCTGGAGGCGGCCAAAGCCGTCGACTCTCAGCCAGTTTTGGTTAAGACCGGGAAAGGCGAAAAGACCCAGGCGAAAAACCTGCCGGTAGGCACTCTGATTTTTGACGATCTGGCGGCGGTTGCCGCAGAACTTATTAACAACTAGCCGCCCTCGACTTCCTGAACAAGGATTGCTCGGGAGTGTGCTTTTAGCAGGCGGGCCATGTCCCGCAACGGTAAATGCTGCCATGTCGATTTTGCAGGCCATCAGAACCTTCTTCTTTTACCTGCTGCTGGGCACCAGTTCGTTTCTGTGGTGCACCCTGAGCTTTTTTATCGCGCCGTTCCTGCCGTTCAAGGCGCGTTATCGCTTTATCAATGTCTATTGGTGTCGCTGTGCGTTGTGGCTGACCAAGGTATTCCTGGGCATCCGTTTCGAGATCAAGGGCGCTGAAAACGTCCCGGACCAGCCCTGCGTGATTCTGTCGAATCACCAGAGCACGTGGGAAACGTTCTTCCTGTCCGCGTACTTCTCGCCTCTGAGCCAAGTGCTTAAGCGTGAGCTGCTGTACGTGCCGTTCTTCGGCTGGGCGATGGCCATGCTGCGGCCGATCGCCATCGACCGTGACAACCCCAAGGCGGCGCTCAAACACGTGGCCAAGAAGGGTGACGAGCTGCTCAAGGATGGTGTTTGGGTGCTGATCTTCCCGGAAGGTACGCGTGTGCCGTTTGGCACCGTGGGCAAGTTCTCGCGCGGCGGTACTGCATTAGCGGTCAACGCCCATCTGCCCGTGCTGCCGATTGCGCACAACGCCGGCAAGTTCTGGCCGAAGACCGGGTGGGCCAAGCGTGAAGGCACTATCACTGTGGTCATTGGCGAGCCCATGTACGCCGAAGGTGAAGGGCCACGCGCCATTGCCGCACTCAATGACCGCGCACAGGCGTGGAATGAAGCGCAGCAACGGGCCATGGGTTCGCTGCCTCCAGAGCCGGTTGTAGTCGAGACACCTGCGATTTAGTGATCTGTGGATAACCTGTGTACGGTTTGTTGGCGAAATGGTGTTTTTGCCTCATAACAAGCTGATTTACTTACATATTTCCAAAGCTCATAAAATCGCGAAAAACGTGCATAAGTTTTTCCCGCATAAAAAAACCGGTCCTTGTGACCGGTTTTTTATGCACCGTGAAAAAGTACGTTTTTCAATCCTCGAGTAACGGCAGTTGCAGGCTGAAAGTCGAACCCTTACCCACCTCGCTTTCACATTGAATGCGACCGCCATGGCGCTCCACTACAGCTTTGACCATGGTCAACCCCAACCCCAAACCTTCACTGCCTTGGGCCGAATCGAAGCGTCGGTATTGGCTGAATAGCTCGGGCAAATCCTCTGGCGCAATACCGGGTCCTTGATCGCTGATGCGGCATTCCAGCCATCCTTGCGCGCTGCCGTGGCTCAAGGTGACGGTAGTACCGGAAGGGGAATACTTGATCGCATTCTCCAGCACGTTGAACAACGCTCGGGTCAGCAGCGATTGATCGGCGTACACCATGCCTTCATCGGCTTCGTCCAGATCATGAACCAGGTGGATGCCTTTAAGTTGGCCAATGACCGCCACTTGATCGAAGGCATCCATAACCAGCATGGCAAACAGCGTGGGCTGAAACTGGTAGCCATCGGCCTCAGCTTTGGCCAGTTGTACGAAGGATTCAGTCAGGCTCAGCGCGCGCCTGACCTGTTGCTCGATCTGAGCAAACACCGGCGACTCACCGCCATGCACATCCAGCAGCGCCAGGATCGCCGAGTGTGGCGCACGCAGGTCATGGGACAGGAAGCGCAGCATGGTTTCGCGGTGCTGCTGCGCTTCGCGCTCTTTGCTCAAGTCTGTGAGGCTCATCAGCCAGCCGAGGGCGACGTCGCCTTCAGCCGGCAGCAAAGGGGCAAGCTCAATGCGCAGGCTGCGCTGATGGATGTCGCGAAACTCAACGAGTTCCAGCGCTGAGAGAGCAGGGCGCACGCCATTGTGCAGCGGCGGATAACCCAGGTCGCCGAGTTGTTCGAGGAGGTTTTGGTTGACCAACTCATTACTGAACACCTCACGTGCAATCCGGTTGGCCAGCAGGATGCTGCCTTTGGGGTCGGTAATCAGCGTGGCCACCGGCAGGCACTCCAGACCGTCGGCCATAAACCGCCGGGTATCGCGTGTACGGCTTACCGCTTGTTCCAGGGCAAAGATCCGCGCTTGCAGCACATCGCCCTTGCTCGCGGGCGCTCGACGACGCTCGGGCAGTACTTTGGGTTCGTTATCCAGCCGCGCAAGCTCCCAGCCGAAGTAGGCCAGGATCACGCTGAGGCGCCGCCAATTCCATATCAGGTAGCTGAGCAGCAAACCAATCAGGCACGCGGCCGGTGACCACCAGTGGCCCTGGCGCAGCAACACCCACGCGCCGAGCAATGCGGTGGCCATGCAGCCCAGGGTCATCCAGAGCGCGTAGCGTGAGCGATACAACAACAGGCCCAGTAACAATGCCACCCAGGCAGTCGCCATCAAGGCCGACACCGCGCCGGGTAGATCAACGATGCTGCGCCCTTGCAGCAGGCCGTTGAGCACGTTGGCCTGGATCTCAACACCCGCCGTGGTGCCGACAGTCGAGGAGAGTGGGGTGACGAAACGATCGCCCATGCCGGACGCAGTGGCGCCTACCAGAATAAGCCGACCCCGCAGCCGTTCAGGTTCGACCTCACCGCGTATAACGCTGGCGTAGGAGACCGTAGGAAAGCGGGTGTCGGCAGCGATGAACGGGATCCGAATGGCGTGCTCCCGGTGCCAGGACGGGTTAATCGGTTGCTGGGGTTCTCCTGGCATCTCAGAGGCCTGGCCGCTCAATGTATAGGCCACCCACGCCAACTGCGGCGTGGTGTCACCGGGTGGGCCTTCACGCATAAACAGACTGCGCACCACGCCGTCACTGTCGGCTTCAACATTGATATGCCCGAGACCTTTAGCACACTTGAGCAGCGGCAACATTTGCGCGTCCGGCGTGCTGTAGTTCGCCGCTTCCTCACGCAGCAACGGCAGTACCACGTTGCCGGCGTTGCACACGGCGGCTGCCAGGCGTCGGTCGTTGGCAGGCACACCGGGCTCACTGAAGATCACATCGAAGAGGATGGCCGCTGGCTGCGCGGCGCTCAGGCGGTCGATCAGGTCGGCGTGCAAACTGCGCGGCCAGGGCCAGCGGCCCAACTCTTTCAGGCTAGGATCGTCAATGGTCACCAGCACGATGCGCGGGTCTACCGGCAACGGCGCCAGGCGCCTGAGGCTGTCATACAGCGGGTTGTTCAGCGCCAGGCCCGGGCTCAACGAGAGGTAGGCCGTCATTGGCAATAACAGCAAACCTATCCACAACCACTCGCGCACCAGGCCGTGGAACAAGCGCTGGGCATGAGTGGGCTGGCGTTTCTCGGCCTTGTGCCAAAGCATCATGGGTTAACCATCGCTGGCCTGTACCTGAGTGGCGGGTGGGTAATAGAAGATGTCATAGACCCCGGTTTCTCCCTCCAGGCCCTGCGCGTCGTAGGCGGACAAACGCACGTGGTAAAACGATGCTTTGAGCCCAGTGAAGCGCATTTTCGGCTCACTGGAAAAATTTTCCTGCTTGATGTTCATAAAGGCTGAGTCGGTCGCGACTTGGGCGCGGTAGCGCTGTGCACCAGGTAATGGCCGCAGGTACAGGCTCCAGACTGGCGACTGACCTTTTTGGCCGTCCTGGCCGATTAATACAGGCGCGGGCAAAAGCGCCACGGGCTTGAGTTCACCTTGTTGTCTGATCAGCAGACCTTGGCGTGCGTCCACCTTCACTTCGGCTGCGGCGTTGCCTGCTGCACGGTTAACCGCTACCTGGCCATTCAGCACCTCCAGCACGGATTGCTCGCCGTCATTGCGCACGCGAAAGTGCGTGCCACGCACGCCCAGAACGCCGACGGGCGTCACGATCTGAAAACGGTCGTAGTCACTGGCCCGTTTGATCACATAGGTCTCGACCTGGCCCTGTTCCAGAATGACCTGGGGAATCGCCTGTTTTTCCACCCAGTGCAGCCGCACCTGTGAACTGGAGGGCAGCACCACACTGGAACCATCACCCAGGCGCAGGCTGACGAAAGCCGATGTCGAAGTCTTCACGCCTTCTTGCTCATCAATGCTCATCCCTTCCAGTAGAGGCTGCGCCCCGCCTTTGGCATCGAGCTTCCAGGCTTCCCCCGTCAAATGCTGCACAACTGCTGGCAACGGGTGCGCACGGCACAGGAACGGCTCGTCAATATAAGCAGGGCGATAGGGCGTTGCAGCCTGGGCTGTACTGATGACCAGAGCCAGTAACGCGGGTAGGGCACAGCATAATCGATAGGCAGAACAGGTCATGGAGCTGATCACCCGAGTAGTTTCAGACGGCATCTGACCTCAGCACATACAGGTCTACGGCAGCGCATGTGTCGGCTGATCCTTTTCCTCAAGGGTAGGAGCCGGTATCTTTCGCTTGGTAGGTACGCAAGACTTTAAACGGGTTTACGGCCCTTTGATATCAGCGTACCGATAGATCCTGTGAGCATTGAGTCTGGCCATAATTATTCAGATTCAACCACAGGCATCTGTGCATTACCTACGCGATTGAACAGACCGTCGGCTGTCGTATTTTTTGTAGAAAGGACCCACCCATGCGTGTCGCAATACTGGACGACGAACCCGCTGAATTGCGTCGGGTTGAACAGACGCTGCGACAGATCCCCAGCACCGCAGAGCAACCCTGGTCCCTGCATTTCTTCGAACGCGGTGAAGACCTGCTGCGCCAACTGCGCCGCGAAACCTTTGACCTGTTGATCCTCGACTGGCAACTGCCGGACATCACAGGCATCGCATTGTTGCGCTGGACCCGCGAGCACATGGACTCACCACCCGCCGTAATCATGTTGACCAGCCGCGATGCCGAGAGCGATATCGTCACCGCACTCAACAGCGGGGCGGATGATTACGTCAGCAAGCCGTTTCGGCCAAACGAACTCAAGGCTCGGGTCAACGCCGTGCTACGCCGCCATGGGCTGCAAAAGCCAGCGACTAATGAGGTGCAGAGTTTCAACGACCTGACCTTTGATGATGCCGAACTGACGGTGACGCGCGCGGGTAAGCCGATCAATCTCACTGAGCGTGAATACCGCCTGGCCAGTTGCTTGTTCGCCAACCTGGCTCGGCCACTGTCTCGGGAATACCTGTATGAGAGGTTTTGGAGCCATGAAGAAATGGTCTCCTCACGGCCACTGGATACACATATTTATCGGCTGCGTAACAAGCTGGGGTTGACCGCCGACCGGGGCTGGCAGCTGCTGACCATCTACGGGTATGGCTATCGGTTGGAGAGTGTGGCGGCTGCCGCCCAAAGCTAAAAACGCTGATGTTCCACGTGGAGCAATTGTAAAACGCCTAAGTTTCACCCAATAAAAAAGGCCAACGCTGAGCGTTGGCCTTTTTGTTTTAGCGGGTAGCCTGATCAGAAGTCCAGGTTGGACACCGCCAAGGCGTTGCTCTCGATGAAGTCACGGCGAGGCTCGACCGCATCACCCATCAGGGTGTTGAAGATCTGGTCTGCGCCAATGGCGTCTTCGATGGTCACGCGCAGCATGCGACGCTGAGCAGGATCCATGGTGGTTTCCCACAGTTGATCCGGGTTCATCTCGCCCAGACCTTTGTATCGCTGGATGGTGTGGCGCTTGGTGCTTTCGGCCATCAACCAGTCCAGGGCTTCCTTGAACTCCTTGACCGCTTTCTTACGCTCACCACGCTGGATATAAGCACCGTCGTCCAACAGGGTGCTCAATTGCGCGCCGAGGGTAACCACGGTCTTATAGTCGTTGCTGCCGAAGAAGTCGCGGTTGAAGGTGACGTAGTTCGACAGGCCGTGGGAGATCAGTTCAACCTCAGGCAGCCACACGTTACGTTCACGGTCTTCACGCAAGCTGGCTTTGTAAACCAGGCCAGACTTCTCGACGGTGCGCAGACGTACTTCGTACTGAGCCAGCCAATTCTGCATGTGGGCGTGATCGCCCAACTGCTCCAGGCTCACGGAAGGCAGGTAGATGAAGTGCTCGGTCAGCTCCTGAGGGTACAGGCGCGACAGACGCTTGAGGGTCTTCATTACCATGCGGAAGTCGTTAACCAAACGCTCCAGCGCCTCACCGGAAATGCCCGGGGCTTCGTCGTTCAAGTGCAGGCTGGCATCTTCCAGGGCCGACTGCGTCATGTACTCTTCCATGGCGTCGTCGTCTTTGATGTACTGCTCTTGCTTGCCCTTTTTCACTTTGTACAACGGCGGCTGAGCGATGTAGATGTAGCCACGCTCGATCAGCTCCGGCAACTGACGGAAGAAGAAGGTCAGCAGCAGGGTACGGATGTGCGAACCGTCGACGTCAGCATCGGTCATGATGATGATGTTGTGGTAACGCAGTTTGTCGATGTTGTACTCATCGCGGCCAATACCGCAGCCCAACGCCGTGATCAAGGTGCCGACTTCCTGAGAGGAAATCATCTTGTCGAAGCGGGCCTTCTCGACGTTGAGGATCTTACCCTTCAACGGCAGGATAGCCTGGGTGCGACGGTTACGACCCTGCTTGGCGGAACCGCCAGCAGAGTCACCTTCCACCAGGTACAGTTCGGAGAGGGCAGGGTCCTTCTCCTGGCAGTCAGCCAGTTTGCCCGGCAGGCCGGCGATATCCAACGCGCCTTTACGGCGGGTCATCTCACGGGCTTTACGCGCCGCTTCACGGGCACGCGCCGCGTCGATCATCTTGCCGACGACCAGCTTGGCTTCGTTCGGGTTTTCCAGCAGGAAGTCGGAGAAGTACTTGCCCATCTCCTGTTCCACTGCGGTCTTCACTTCGGAAGACACCAGCTTGTCTTTGGTCTGGGAGCTGAACTTTGGATCCGGCACTTTCACCGAGATAATCGCCGTCAGGCCTTCACGCGCATCGTCACCGGTAGTGGCCACTTTGTGCTTCTTGGCCAAGCCTTCCGCTTCGATGTAGGTGTTCAGGTTACGCGTCAGTGCGGAACGGAAACCCACCAAGTGAGTACCGCCGTCGCGCTGTGGAATGTTGTTGGTGAAGCACAACAGGTTCTCGTTGAAGCTGTCGTTCCACTGCAGGGCGATTTCAACGCCGATACCGTCTTCACGCTGGATGTTGAAGTGGAACACCTGGTTGACCGCAGTCTTGTTGGTGTTCAGGTACTCAACGAACGCACGCAAGCCGCCTTCGTACTTGAACAACTCTTCCTTGCCGCTGCGCTCGTCCTTGAGGACGATACCCACACCGGAGTTAAGGAACGACAGTTCACGAATACGCTTGGCCAGGATGTCCCAACTGAAGTGGATATTCTTGAAGGTTTCTGCCGAAGGCTTGAAGTGGATCTGCGTACCGGTGGATTCACTGTCGCCAACGATTTTCATCGGCTCTTGTGGAACACCGTGGACGTAGGTCTGTTCCCAGATCTTGCCGCTACGGCGAACAGTCAGGATAAGCTCTTCGGACAGAGCGTTCACCACCGACACACCTACACCGTGCAAACCGCCGGAGACTTTATAGGAGTTGTCGTCGAACTTACCGCCGGCGTGAAGCACGGTCATGATGACCTCTGCCGCCGATACGCCTTCTTCTTTGTGCACATCGACCGGAATACCGCGACCGTTGTCGCGCACGGTGATGGACTCATCCGGGTGGATGATAATGCTGATGTCGTCGCAGTGACCGGCCAAAGCTTCGTCGATGGAGTTGTCGACCACCTCGAACACCATGTGGTGCAGACCGCTACCATCATCGGTGTCGCCGATGTACATACCGGGACGTTTGCGTACGGCATCCAAACCTTTCAGCACTTTAATGCTGGTCGAGTCGTACGTGTTTTCTTCGCTCATGCCTTCACTCCCGATGGTCGTGGGTCTGGGTGATACGGCCCTGTTCCACGTGGAACAAAGCGACTGGCGTTTCCGTCTGCCAGCCTTCCCTCAATAATTCGTGGTCTACACAGGTGATAAACACCTGGCAGCGTAAGTCTTCCAACAAGCGGCATAACGCGCGGCGGTGCTGCTCGTCGAGTTCGGACGGCAAGTCATCCACCAGATAAATACACTGACCGCGCCGGGCTTGGCTAACCAAATGCCCTTGGGCAATACGCAGTGCACACACCACCAACTTTTGCTGACCGCGGGACAAAATATCCGCGGCATTGTGTGCGCCTAATCTAAGGCGCAAGTCAGCACGTTGTGGGCCTGCCTGGGTATGGCCAATTTGCTGATCCCGCTGCAAGGACGTGGCGAGCACTGCGCTCAGCTCACGTTCTTTATCCCAACCACGGTAGTAGCTCAGCGTCAGGCCCTCGAGATCCAACAACTCACTCAAGGTCTGCTCAAAGACTGGTTTCAAGGCTTTGATATAGACGCGGCGGTATTCATCTATTTCGTCACTGGCCAGGCACAGTTCCCGGTCCCAGGCCGCTTGCGAAGCGGCGTCAAGTGTACCATGCCGCAGCCATGAGTTCCGCTGCCGCAGGGCCTTCTGCAGGCGCTGCCAAGTGGCCATGAAGCGCGGTTCCACGTGGAACACTCCCCAATCGAGGAACTGCCTGCGGATTTTCGGTGCACCTTCCAAAAGGCGAAAGCTGTCTGGGTTGATCAGTTGCAGCGGCAGGATTTCTGCCAACTGTGCAGCACTGCGAGCATTTTGCCCGTCAATGCGAATCTGGAAATCACCGCCGCGATCTCGAGATATCCCCAGGGCGCTGTGCCCACCTTCTGCCAGTTCAACCTGGCCAAACACGGTGCAAGCCAGTTGTTCGTATTGAATCACCGGCAACAAGCGAGCACTACGGAAGGAACGGGCAAGCCCAAGCAAATGGACGGCTTCCAGCACGCTGGTTTTGCCGCTGCCGTTGGCGCCGTAAAGGATATTGATGCGGGGGGAGGGGGAGAAGGTCACCGGGTGCAGATTGCGCACCGCGGTGACCGAGACGCGACTGAGGGACATCTAGCTTCTGCTGAGCATGATTACAGGCGCATCGGCATAACAACGTAAGCCGAGTCGTCGTTGTCGGATTCTTGCACCAGGGCACTGCTGTTGGAGTCCGACAGAATCAGGCGAACCTGCTCGGTGGTCATCACGCCCAGTACGTCCAGCAGGTAGCTCACGTTAAAGCCGATCTCCAGCGAGCCGCCATTGTAGTCAACGCCGACTTCTTCTTCCGCTTCTTCCTGCTCCGGGTTATTGGCCTGGATCTTCAACTGACCGTTGGCCAGTTGCAGACGAATACCACGGTACTTTTCGTTAGACAGAATCGCGGTACGGCTGAACGCTTCACGCAGCGCCTGACGATCGCCGATTACCAGCTTGTCGCCACCTTTTGGCAGCACACGCTCGTAATCCGGGAATTTGCCGTCAACCAGCTTGGACGTGAAGGTGAATTCGCCGGTGGTGGCGCGGATGTGGTGCTGACCCAGGACGATGCTGACATTGCCATCCGGCTCGGTGAGCAGACGCGCCAGTTCCAGAATACCTTTACGCGGCACGATGACCTGGTGACGGTCCGGCTGGCCGATGTCAGCACGCATCGAGCACATGGCCAGGCGGTGACCGTCGGTAGCCACTGCACGGATAACGCCTTCAGCGACCTCCAGCAACATGCCGTTGAGGTAGTAACGCACGTCCTGCTGGGCCATGGCGAAGCTGGTGCGTTCGATCAAACGGCGCAGCTTGCTTTGGTCCAGGCTGCAGGTCAGCGAACCTGGGCCTTCTTCGACGGTAGGGAAGTCATTGGCTGGCAAGGTCGACAGCGTAAAACGGCTGCGACCGGCCTTGACCACCAACTTCTGCTCATCAACCTTGATGTCGATCAGCGCATCGTTGGGCAGGCTCTTGCAGATGTCCATCAGCTTACGTGCCGGCACAGTGATTTCGCCGGGCTCAGCCGGTTCTTCCAGCTGCACACGACCCACCAGTTCGACTTCCAGGTCGGTACCGGTCAAGGACAATTGCTGGCCTTCGACCACCAGCAATACGTTGGAAAGCACCGGCAAGGTCTGTCGGCGCTCGACGACGCCTGCGACCAGTTGCAGGGGTTTCAACAGGGCTTCGCGTTGAATGGTGAAATGCATGGTCTAGTCCCTTGCCTTAATAAGCTGCGCTGGTGTCATCAGGTAGTCAGTGTACGCAGCAGGTTCTTGTAGTCCTCGCGAATATCCGCGTCGGATTCCTTAAGTTCATTGATCTTGCGGCACGCGTGCAAGACCGTGGTGTGGTCGCGACCGCCAAACACATCACCGATTTCCGGCAGGCTGTGGTTGGTCAGCTCTTTGGAGAGCGCCATCGCCACCTGACGTGGACGTGCCACCGAGCGCGAACGGCGCTTGGACAGCAGGTCGGAAATCTTGATCTTGTAGTACTCAGCCACGGTGCGCTGAATGTTATCCACACTCACCAGCTTGTCTTGCAGAGCCAACAGGTCTTTCAGGGATTCGCGAATCAACTCGATGGTGATGTCGCGACCCATAAAGTGCGAGTGTGCAATGACCCGCTTGAGCGCGCCTTCCAGCTCACGCACGTTGGAACGAATGCGTTGGGCGATAAAGAAGGCTGCATCGTGGGGCAGGTCGACTTTTGCCTGGTCGGCCTTTTTCATCAGGATCGCCACACGGGTTTCCAGCTCCGGCGGTTCTACCGCAACGGTCAGGCCCCAGCCAAAGCGTGACTTCAAGCGTTCTTCCAGGCCTTCGATTTCCTTCGGGTAACGGTCACTGGTCAGGATGACCTGTTGGCCGCCTTCGAGCAGCGCGTTGAAGGTGTGGAAAAACTCTTCCTGGGAACGTTCCTTGCGAGCGAAAAATTGAATGTCATCAATCAGCAAAGCGTCCACAGAACGGTAGAAACGCTTGAATTCGTTGATTGCGTTGAGCTGCAAGGCCTTGACCATGTCAGCCACGAAGCGCTCCGAGTGCAGGTACACAACCTTGGCATTCGGGTTCTTCTTTAATAGATGGTTACCCACAGCATGCATCAAGTGGGTCTTACCCAAGCCAACGCCACCATAAAGGAAGAGCGGGTTGTAACCATGCTTGGGGTTATCGGCAACCTGCCAGGCGGCTGCGCGGGCCAACTGGTTGGATTTACCTTCGACGAAGTTCTCAAAGGTAAAGGTGCGGTTCAGGTAACTGGTGTGCTTGAGCGCACCTTCCACCTGCACGGTGCGCTGCTCAGCGCGAACCGGTGCTTGCTGGGAGCTGGCGCCGGCCATCGGGTCAAAGCTGTCACGCGACGGTTCTTCATTTATAGGCGCGTTTTTCTGCGACGAGGATTTCGACGGCGCCTGGGCCACGGGCGCCGGCGAGTTATTAACAGGTGCCGGTGCTGCTTGGGCTTGCGACGCAGCAGCAGCCAGCGGCGCATTCGGCGCAGCGCGAGGTGCAGAGCTGCGTTTGCTGCCTATTAATAAGGAAAGCACGGGCGCGATGCCGTTGCCGTGTTCATCGAGCAATTCGAGAACGCGGCTCAGGTATTTTTCGTTGACCCAGTCGAGAACAAAACGATTCGGCGCGTAGACACGCAACTCGTCGCCTTCGGCTTCGACCTGTAGCGGACGGATCCAGGTGTTGAATTGCTGGGCAGGCAGCTCTTCGCGCAAAAGCTCCACGCACTGCTGCCAAAGTTCCACTGACACGGATATCCCCTAAGTTGAAAGCCGGTGAGGCAAAAACAGCCGCCATTGTAGCGGCCAGACGCCCACTTATCCACATGTAGGTTGCTCACAGAGCAGCCAAAATCAACGTGTTAAGTGCAAAAAAGCCGACCAATGGTCTGTGCATAAGCTCTGTGGATAAGCGCACCTAAGCTCGTTGCACAAGTGGGGTCGAAAGTCTGTGGGTAACTGGCCTGTGGATAACAACCCATTCCACCCACAGCTTATCCGACAGCGCAGCACAGGCAGAGCACCGTTTTCCCCCGTACTTGTCATTCTCTGTACAGCAGGTGGAATATGGCCTCAAGGCAGTTATCCACAGATGATCGCCTGCCTAGCTTTTATAAGCTTTACAGAAAAGCTTTAAATAACTTCCTTCTTTATTTTTATATCTATGGCATTGCTCGTGAAAGCCCGGCCGACAGAAAAGGACCGATTACCTGTAGAAGATCTAATTGAAGGAAAAGCTGGTTGGAAATTGACCTAGAGGCTTGCTTTCTCTAGAATCGCCGGTCTCTTAAAACGGGGGCCATTCCGGCCCGTTGTGGACGAACCAGGTAACAACGCCATGAAACGTACTTTCCAACCAAGCACCATCAAACGCGCCCGTACTCACGGCTTCCGTGCTCGCATGGCTACCAAGAACGGCCGTGCTGTCCTGTCGCGTCGCCGCGCCAAAGGTCGTGCGCGTCTGGCAGTTTGATAATCCGGTACTGGTGGTGAGTCAGGACTTCAGTCGGGAAAAGCGTCTGCTAACCCCCCGGCATTTCAAGGCAGTCTTTGACTCCCCCACCGGCAAGGTTCCGGGGAAAAATCTCCTGCTCCTTGCGCGTAACAACGATCTGGATCACCCCCGTCTCGGGTTGGTGATCGGCAAGAAGAGCGTAAAGCTCTCCGTTGAGCGCAATCGCCTCAAGCGTCTGATGCGCGAATCGTTTCGCCTCCACCAGGACACTCTGGTTGGTTGGGATATTGTTATCGTCGCGCGCAAAGGCTTGGGGGATGTAGAAAACCCCGAATTGATTCAGCATTTCGGCAAGCTCTGGAAACGTTTGGCGCGTACCAACAAGCCAGCACCAGCAGTCAGCACCGAAACTGTAGGGGTAGACAGCACCAATGCGTAAACTGGCACTCGTTCCGATCCAGTTTTACCGTTATGCCATTAGTCCTCTGATGGCCGACCACTGTCGTTTCTACCCCAGTTGTTCCTGCTACGCGTTAGAGGCCATAGAAAATCATGGTCTTCTGCGCGGTGGCTGGCTGGCCTTTCGTCGTTTAGGCCGCTGTCATCCGTGGAATCCCGGTGGTTTCGACCCGGTTCCACCTATCCCTACCTCCCGTTCTTCTTCGATGGCCGAGTAATCATGGATATTAAACGCACGATCCTGATCGTCGCCCTGGCAATCGTGTCCTACGTCATGGTTCTTAAGTGGAACCAGGACTACGGCCAGGCTGCCCTGCCGACTCAGAATGTTGCTACCAATCAGGCTGCGCCGGCTATTCCGGACACCCCGCTGGGTAACAATGCGTCCGCGAGTGCCGATGTTCCCAGCGCGAATGGCGAGACAAGCGCCCCTCTAGAAACGCCAGTGGTCACCAATAAAGACCTCATCCACGTGAAAACGGATGTGCTCGACCTGGCTATCGACCCACAAGGTGGTGATATCGCGCAGTTGAAACTGCCGCTGTATCCACGTCGCCAAGACCATCCAGATGTTCCGTTCCAACTGTTCGATAACGGTGGTGAACGTACTTATCTGGCGCAAAGCGGCCTGACCGGCACTGACGGTCCTGATGCTCGTGCTACCGGTCGTCCGGTTTATTCGACCGAACAGAAGACTTATCAACTGGCTGATGGCCAGAACCAGTTGAATGTCGACCTGAAATTCAGCCTCGACGGCGTCAACTACATCAAGCGTTTCAGCTTCACCCGTGGTTTGTACGACTTGAAGGTCACTTACCTGATCGACAACGAAAGCGCCAAGCCATGGACGGGCAACCTGTTTGCCCAGCTCAAGCGTGACAACAGCGCCGATCCTTCTTCCAGCACCGCCACCGGCACTGCGACTTACCTGGGCGCCGCCCTGTGGACAAGTAGCGAGCCGTACAAAAAAGTGTCGATGAAAGATATCGACAAGGGCGCGCTGAAAGAAACCGTCCAAGGTGGCTGGGTTGCCTGGTTGCAACACTACTTCGTGACCGCATGGATCCCGAACAAGGGTGAAGCCAACCTGGTTCAAACCCGCAAAGACAGCCAAGGCAACTACATCATTGGTTTTACTGGCCCGGCGTTGACCGTCGCTCCAGGTGCCAAGGCTGAAACCAGCACTACCCTGTACGCCGGCCCGAAAAGCCAGGCTGTGCTCAAAGAGTTGTCCCCAGGTCTGGAACTGACTGTGGATTACGGCATTCTGTGGTTCATTGCCCAGCCTATTTTCTGGCTGCTGCAACATATCCACAGCATTGTGGGTAACTGGGGCTTCTCGATCATCTTCCTGACCATGCTGATCAAAGGGATTTTCTTCCCTCTGTCGGCAGCCAGCTATAAGTCGATGGCGCGCATGCGTGCCGTTGCGCCGAAACTGGCCGCTCTGAAAGAGCAACATGGTGACGACCGGCAGAAAATGTCGCAGGCCATGATGGAGCTGTACAAGAAAGAGAAGATCAACCCGCTGGGTGGTTGCTTGCCGATTCTGGTGCAGATGCCGGTATTCCTGTCGCTGTACTGGGTTCTCCTGGAAAGCGTCGAAATGCGCCAGGCACCGTTCATACTGTGGATAACTGACCTGTCGATTAAAGACCCGTTCTTTATTCTGCCGATCATCATGGGCGCGACCATGTTTATCCAGCAGCGTCTGAACCCGACTCCGCCGGACCCGATGCAGGCCAAGGTCATGAAGATGATGCCAATCATCTTCACCTTCTTCTTCCTGTGGTTCCCAGCCGGTCTGGTTCTGTACTGGGTGGTCAACAACGTGTTGTCGATCTCTCAACAGTGGTACATCACACGTAAAATCGAAGCGGCTACCAAAAAAGCTGCGGCGTAATTTACTCTGTGGATAACCACTCAAGACGCCCCCTAGTGGGGCGTTTTGCTTTCTGTCACTTTTGTTCTGGAACCTGCTGATGAGCGCTCCTCGTGAAACCATCGCTGCTGTCGCTACCGCTCAAGGTCGCGGCGGTGTTGGTATCGTTAGAATTTCCGGGCCGCTGGCCAGCGTGGCGGCCCAGGCCATCAGCGGCCGTGAGTTGAAACCCCGATATGCCCATTACGGGCCGTTCCTGGATGCTGATGAAACGGTATTGGATGAGGGGCTGGCTCTGTATTTCCCCGGCCCTAACTCGTTCACCGGCGAAGACGTGCTGGAACTGCAGGGCCATGGTGGCCCGGTAGTGCTGGATATGTTGCTGCAGCGTTGCCTGCAATTGGGCTGCCGTCTGGCGCGCCCAGGCGAATTCAGCGAGCGGGCATTCCTTAATGACAAACTGGACCTGGCCCAGGCCGAGGCGATTGCCGATTTGATCGAGGCCAGTTCTGCACAGGCGGCGCGCAATGCGTTGCGCTCACTGCAGGGCGCTTTTTCCCTGCGTGTGCATAACTTGACCGAACAGTTGATCAGTCTGCGCATCTACGTCGAGGCTGCGATTGACTTCCCAGAGGAAGAAATCGACTTCCTCGCTGATGGCCACGTCCTGGCGATGCTGGATAAAGTTCGCGACGAGTTATCCACCGTACTGCGCGAGGCCGGGCAGGGTGCTTTGCTGCGTGACGGTATGACGGTAGTGATTGCCGGGCGACCCAATGCCGGCAAGTCCAGCCTGCTCAATGCGCTGGCTGGCCGAGAAGCCGCGATCGTCACCGAGATTGCCGGCACCACCCGGGACATCTTGCGCGAACATATCCACATCGATGGTATGCCGCTGCACGTGGTCGACACCGCCGGCTTGCGCGATACCGAAGACCAGGTAGAAAAGATCGGCGTGGAACGGGCGCTCAAGGCGATCAGTGAAGCGGACCGCGTATTGCTGGTGGTGGATGCCACTGCGCCAGAGGCTGCGGATCCATTTGCCCTGTGGCCGGAATTTCTCGAGCAACGGCCAGACCCGGCCAAAGTCACCTTGATCCGCAACAAGGCCGATTTGACTGGTGAAGCCATTGCCATGGAGACCAGCGACGATGGCCACGTGACCATCAGCCTGAGCGCAAAGTCAGCGGGCGATGGTTTGGAATTGCTGCGCGACCACCTCAAAGCCTGCATGGGCTATGAGCAGACCTCCGAAAGCAGCTTCAGCGCACGCCGCAGGCACCTGGAAGCGCTGCGCCATGCCAGCGCGGCGTTGGAGCACGGTCGGGCTCAGTTGACCTTGGCGGGGGCTGGCGAGCTGCTGGCTGAGGATTTACGCCAGGCGCAGCAGCTGTTGGGTGAGATTACCGGCGCTTTCAGCTCCGATGATCTGCTCGGAAGGATCTTTTCCAGCTTCTGCATCGGTAAGTAACCCTTCGTTGTCCACAGGCAGGCCATTCGCGCCTGCCTGTTTCGCCCGCCTCAGGGCATTCAATTCCCATTTTTGACTCATTACCTAAAAGGCAGGTGGCTTTTGCGTGGGCGAGATTTGGCCATGCAAGCCATTTTCTGTGGATTAAGCCCTGTGAATAACCGCACCTGTGCCCAGTTGATAACAGGGCTTGAAACTTGAGCAAAACCCCATCTGTGGATAACTACCCCTTTAATCCACAGGCTTAAAGCACTTATCCAAGGGCCTCATTGGCACATGACCACAGACTTTTGAATCTCTGTACACGACGTAAATAGAGGCTTGTAGAGATCTATCCACAGAAAGTAGGCTCAGTAAAAATAAACATAAAAACAAAGATCTTATAAATTTCTTCTTTTTTAATTTATATTGTCTGTGATTCATCCACAGCTGGTTAAATTTTGTGCAAAGGGTTCTTTAGGAAGGGCTAAGTCCCTATACTTGCCGCCATAGCTCTAAAACTCTTTCAACAAACAATTCCTGATTACCTACATAAGCAGGCACGAGGTGCGTGGTGGATTTCCCTTCCCGTTTTGAAGTGATCGTCATCGGCGGCGGTCATGCCGGTACCGAGGCAGCACTGGCGTCAGCACGCATGGGCGTTAAAACCCTGTTGTTGACGCACAACGTGGAAACCCTCGGTGCCATGAGTTGCAACCCCGCCATCGGTGGGATCGGCAAAAGCCATCTGGTTAAAGAAATTGATGCCCTTGGCGGTGTCATGGCCATGGCTACCGACAAAGGTGGTATTCAATTTCGCGTGCTCAACAGCCGCAAAGGCCCGGCCGTACGCGCTACTCGGGCACAGGCCGACCGCATCCTGTACAAGGCTGCGGTACGTGAAACCCTGGAAAACCAGCCGAACCTGTGGATATTTCAACAGGCTGCCGATGACCTGATCGTCGAACAGGACGTGGTGAAGGGCGTTGTCACCCAGATGGGCCTGCGTTTCTTCGCAGAATCCGTGGTGTTGACCACCGGCACATTCCTGGGCGGACTTATCCACATCGGTATGCAGAACTATTCCGGCGGTCGCGCCGGTGATCCGCCATCGATTGCCCTGGCAAAACGCCTGCGCGAGTTACCACTGCGAGTCGGTCGCTTGAAAACAGGTACCCCGCCGCGTATCGACGGGCGTTCTGTGGATTTCTCGGTGATGACCGAACAAGCCGGTGATACACCAATCCCGGTCATGTCGTTCATGGGTTCCAAAGAGCAGCACCCGAAACAGGTGAGCTGCTGGATTACCCACACCAACGCCCGCACCCACGAGATCATTGCCGCGAACCTCGACCGTTCGCCGATGTATTCCGGGGTGATTGAAGGCATTGGCCCGCGTTATTGCCCTTCGATCGAAGACAAGATCCATCGCTTTGCCGACAAGGAAAGCCACCAGGTCTTCATCGAGCCCGAAGGCTTGACCACCCATGAGCTGTACCCGAACGGGATTTCCACGTCCTTGCCGTTCGACGTGCAAATTCAGATCGTGCAGTCGATTCGCGGCATGGAAAACGCCCACATCGTGCGTCCGGGCTACGCCATCGAGTACGACTACTTCGACCCGCGTGATCTGAAGTACAGCCTCGAAACCAAAGTCATTGCCGGTCTGTTTTTCGCTGGCCAAATCAATGGCACCACCGGTTACGAAGAAGCCGGCGCCCAAGGTTTGCTGGCCGGGACCAACGCAGCACTGCGCGCGCAGGGCAAAGACAGCTGGTGCCCGCGTCGCGATGAAGCGTACATCGGCGTATTGGTCGATGACCTGATTACCCTGGGCACCCAGGAACCGTATCGGATGTTCACGTCCCGGGCGGAATACCGTTTGATCCTGCGCGAAGACAACGCCGACCTGCGCCTGACCGAAAAAGGTCGCGAGCTGGGCCTGGTCGATGACGCGCGTTGGGCAGCCTTCTGCAAAAAACGCGAAAGCATCACGCTCGAAGAGCAACGTCTGAAAAGTACCTGGGTTCGCCCAGGCACGGAGCAGGGCGATGCGATTGCGGAAAAATTCGGTACGCCGCTGACCCACGAATACAACCTGCTGAACCTGCTGTCCCGTCCGGAAATCGACTACGCTGGCTTGGTCGAAGTGACAGGCCAGGGCGCAGAAGACCCACAGGTTGCCGAGCAGGTCGAGATCAAGACCAAATACGCCGGTTACATTGACCGCCAGCAGGATGAGATCGCTCGCCTGCGCGCCAGTGAAGACACCAAGCTGCCTGTGGATATCGATTACACCGGGATTTCGGGGTTGTCGAAAGAAATCCAAAGCAAGCTGGGGATAACTCGGCCGGAGACTCTTGGTCAGGCTTCACGTATTCCCGGCGTCACTCCGGCAGCGATTTCGCTGTTGATGATTCATTTGAAAAAACGCGGCGCGGGCCGTCAGTTGGAGCAAAGCGCTTGAGTTCGTTGGTCACCTCGCAACACGCCGAAGAATTATCCACAGGTGCGCGCCAGTTAGGCGTGGACCTGACCGCAGCCCAGCACGAATTACTGCTCGGCTACCTGGCCCTGTTGATCAAATGGAACAAGGCTTACAACCTGACTGCGGTGCGTAACCCTGACGAAATGGTTTCGCGTCATTTGCTCGACAGTTTGAGCGTGATGCCGTTTATCGAAAACGGCCGTTGGCTTGACGTGGGCAGTGGCGGTGGGATGCCAGGCATTCCGCTGGCGATCCTGTTTCCCGAGTCGCAAGTGACGTGCCTGGACAGCAACGGCAAGAAAACCCGCTTCCTGACCCAGGTAAAACTCGAGCTCAAGCTGGAAAACCTGCAAGTTATCCACAGTCGGGTCGAAGAGTTCACACCTGAACTGCCTTTCAATGGAATTGTTTCCCGGGCATTCAGCAGCATGGAGAACTTCAGCAATTGGACTCGCCACCTGGGCGACCGCGACACCCGCTGGCTGGCAATGAAGGGCGTTCATCCAAGCGACGAGCTGTTAGCATTGCCGACAGACTTCCACCTCGATAGCGAACACGCCTTGGCCGTACCCGGTTGCCAAGGCCAACGCCATCTGCTGATACTGCGCCGCACGGCATGATTGGGAACACAAGCAAGAATGGCTAAGGTATTCGCGATAGCGAACCAGAAAGGTGGCGTGGGCAAAACCACCACCTGCATCAACCTCGCAGCATCCCTGGTCGCCACCAAGCGTCGGGTGCTGTTGATCGATCTCGATCCACAGGGCAACGCCACCATGGGTAGCGGTGTGGATAAACACGGCCTGGAAAATTCGGTCTACGACTTGCTGATCGGCGAGTGTGACTTGGCCCAGGCCATGCACTACTCCGAGCACGGTGGTTATCAACTGCTGCCGGCCAACCGCGATTTGACTGCGGCGGAAGTGGTGCTGCTCGAAATGCAGATGAAAGAAAGCCGTCTGCGCAGCGCCTTGGCGCCGATCCGCGAGAATTACGATTACATTTTGATCGACTGCCCACCGTCGCTGTCGATGCTCACGCTCAACGCATTGGTTGCCGCCGATGGGGTGATTATCCCCATGCAGTGCGAGTATTACGCACTGGAAGGCTTGAGCGACCTTGTGGATAACATCAAGCGAATCGCTGAGCTGCTGAACCCGAACCTGCAGATCGAGGGTCTTCTGCGTACGATGTTCGATCCGCGCCTGAGCCTGATGAACGATGTGTCGGCACAGCTCAAGGAACACTTTGGTGATCAGTTGTACGACACCGTGATCCCACGCAACATCCGCCTGGCCGAAGCGCCAAGCTACGGCATGCCCGCGCTGGCGTACGACAAATCATCGCGTGGCGCCATTGCCTACCTGGCACTGGCCGGCGAGATGGTTCGCCGTCAACGCCGCAACTCACGCACCGCTGCAGCCCAGCCAACTTAAGGAATCCCCATGGCCGTCAAGAAACGAGGTCTCGGACGTGGACTGGATGCACTGTTGAGTGGTCCGACTGTCACTTCGCTTGAAGAACAAGCGGTACAGGCCGACGAGCGCGAGCTGCAACATTTGCCGCTGGACTTGATCCAGCGCGGCAAATACCAGCCACGCCGCGATATGGACCCCCAGGCGCTGGAAGAACTGGCCAACTCGATCAAGGCCCAGGGCGTGATGCAGCCGATTGTGGTGCGCCCGATCGGCGGCGGTCGGTTTGAAATCATCGCCGGCGAACGCCGCTGGCGCGCAAGCCAGCAGGCCGGCAAGGAAACCATCCCGGCGATGGTGCGCGATGTACCGGATGAAACCGCCATCGCCATGGCGTTGATCGAAAACATCCAGCGTGAAGACCTCAACCCGGTTGAAGAAGCGATCGCGTTGCAGCGTTTGCAGCAGGAATTCCAGCTGACCCAGCAACAAGTGGCCGACGCGGTGGGTAAATCCCGCGTCACGGTGTCCAACTTGCTGCGTCTGATCGCGTTGCCGGAAGTCATCAAGACCATGTTGTCCCACGGCGACCTGGAAATGGGTCATGCCCGTGCTTTGCTCGGTTTGCCGGAAAATCAACAGGTTGAAGGGGCGCGACACGTTGTCGCACGAGGGCTCACGGTGCGTCAGACTGAGGCGCTGGTTCGCCAGTGGCTGAGCGGCAAACCTGCACCGGTCGAAACCGCCAAACCTGATCCGGATATCGCACGCCTCGAGCAGCGCCTGGCCGAGCGGCTGGGCTCTGCGGTACAAATTCGCCACGGCAAGAAGGGCAAAGGGCAATTGGTTATCGGATATAACTCGCTTGACGAGCTTCAGGGCGTCCTTGCCCACATCCGCTGAAACATTTGCTTATGTAGCGCGCGATCGGAAAACACTACCCGACAGTTGAATAGGGGCTGAACCGCCCCTATACTCTGCGCGCATTTTGTCGGCACAAATTATGCCAAGTTATTGATTCTCGGCAGCCGACCATTGAGGAGCAAAAGTGATGGAAACCCGCACGCCAAACACGTTGCCGTTCCATCGCTTGGCCGTTTTCCCGGTTTTATTGGCTCAATTTGTCATTCTACTGATCGCCGCGTTGGCGCTTTGGTACTGGCATGGAGTCGTAGCCGGATATTCAGGACTCTGCGGAGGCCTGATAGCCTTGCTGCCCAATATGTATTTTGCTCACAGGGCCTTTCGGTTTTCCGGCGCCCGAGCAGCCCAGGCTATCGTCCGGTCATTTTATGCCGGCGAGGCGGGGAAACTGATTTTGACGGCAGTGCTGTTTGCACTGACCTTTGCAGGTGTGAAGCCATTGGCGCCGCTGGCTGTATTCGGCGTCTTCGTGTTGACCCAACTGGTCAGCTGGTTCGCTCCCCTGCTAATGAAAACAAGACTTTCGAAACCTTAGGGCGTTTGAGGCAACCATGGCAGAAACAACCGCTTCGGGCTATATCCAGCACCACTTGCAGAACCTGACCTTCGGTCAGCTTCCCAACGGCGGCTGGGGCTTCGCCCACACCGCAGCAGAAGCCAAAGAAATGGGTTTCTGGGCTTTCCACCTGGATACTCTGGGCTGGTCGGTCGCATTGGGTCTGATCTTCGTCCTGATTTTCCGCATGGCGGCAAAAAAGGCGACTTCCGGTCAGCCAGGTGCTTTGCAGAACTTCGTTGAAGTATTGGTCGAATTCGTCGATGGCAGCGTGAAAGACAGCTTCCATGGCCGTAGCCCGGTGATTGCACCGCTGGCACTGACCATCTTCGTCTGGGTGTTCCTGATGAACGCCGTCGACCTGATCCCGGTTGACTGGATTCCTCAGCTCGCCATGGCGATCAGCGGCGATCCGCACATTCCATTCCGTGCCGTATCGACCACTGACCCTAACGCTACCCTGGGCATGGCCTTGTCGGTATTCGCGTTGATCATTTTCTACAGCATCAAGATCAAGGGCATCGGCGGCTTCATCGGCGAACTGACCCTGCACCCGTTCGGCAGCAAGAACATTTTCGTTCAAGCCCTGCTGATCCCGGTGAACTTCCTGCTGGAATTCGTCACCCTGATCGCCAAGCCTATCTCCCTGGCTCTGCGACTGTTCGGCAACATGTATGCCGGCGAGCTGGTGTTCATTCTGATCGCTGTGATGTTCGGCAGTGGTCTGCTCTGGCTTAGCGGCCTGGGCATTGTTCTGCAGTGGGCGTGGGCTGTGTTCCACATCCTGATCATCACCCTGCAGGCCTTCATCTTCATGATGCTGACCATCGTCTACCTGTCGATGGCGCACGAAGAGAACCATTAAGACCGGTCTCGACTAGTCTGATGTCCTTCCCGGTGAAACGGGAAGGTGGCCCACCAGGGCTATGAAACGATTTGTTTTACCGCTTTAAAATCTAAAAAACCTAAACCATACGACGTAAAAGTCGGGAGGAAAGATGGAAACTGTAGTTGGTCTAACCGCTATCGCTGTTGCACTGTTGATCGGCCTGGGCGCCCTGGGTACTGCCATTGGTTTCGGCCTGCTGGGCGGCAAGTTCCTGGAAGGCGCAGCGCGTCAGCCAGAAATGGTCCCAATGCTGCAGGTTAAAATGTTCATCGTTGCCGGTCTGCTCGACGCCGTGACCATGATCGGTGTTGGTATCGCTCTGTTCTTCACCTTCGCGAACCCCTTCGTTGGTCAACTCGCCGGTTAATCACTCGTTTTTTCGAGTGATTGGTGTGTTGTGCAACGAACGAGCGAGGTATTGGCGTGAACATTAATGCAACCATTATTGGTCAGTCCTTAGCGTTCTTGATTTTTGTCGTTTTCTGCATGAAGTTCGTATGGCCTCCGGTCATCGCAGCTTTGCACGAACGTCAGAAGAAGATCGCGGATGGACTGGACGCTGCCACCCGTGCAGCTCGCGACCTGGAGTTGGCCCAAGAGAAAGCGGGCCATCAACTGCGCGATGCTAAGGCACAGGCAGCTGAAATCATTGAGCAAGCCAAGAAACGCGGTAATCAGATTGTTGAAGAGGCTGTTGAAAAAGCCCGTATCGACGCTGACCGTGTGAAGGTTCAGGCTCAGGCCGAGATCGAGCAGGAATTGAACAGTGTCAAAGATGCGCTGCGTGCCCAACTGGGTGCTCTGGCCGTCGGCGGTGCTGAGAAGATCCTGGGTGCCACAATCGATCAAAACGCGCACGCGGAGCTGGTTAACAAACTGGCTGCTGAAATCTAAGCGAGGGCGATCATGGCAGAATTGACCACGTTGGCCCGACCTTACGCTAAGGCAGCCTTCGAGCACGCCCAGGCCCACCAGCAGCTGGCCTCTTGGTCAGCCATGCTCGGCCTGGCTGCAGCAGTGTCGCAAGACGACACCATGCAGCGCGTGCTCAAGGCCCCGCGACTGACGAGCGCAGACAAGGCCGCCACTTTTATTGAAGTGTGCGGCGACAAGTTTGATGTGAAGGTACAGAACTTCATCCACGTCGTTGCCGAAAACGACCGTCTCCCGCTTTTGCCGGAGATCGCCGCTCTGTTCGACCTGTACAAGGCCGAAGAAGAGAAATCGGTAGACGTTGAAGTGACCAGTGCTTTTGCATTGAACCAAGAACAGCAAGACAAACTCGCCAAGGTTCTCAGTGCACGACTCAATCGGGAAGTGCGCCTGCAAGCTTCGGAGGACGCATCCCTGATTGGTGGTGTTGTTATCCGTGCCGGCGACCTGGTTATCGATGGCTCGATTCGCGGCAAAATCGCGAAACTTGCCGAAGCATTGAAATCTTGAGTTTGAAGGGGCAGCAGAGCAATGCAGCAACTCAATCCTTCCGAAATAAGTGAAATTATCAAGGGCCGCATCGACAAGCTCGATGTGACCTCCCAAGCCCGTAACGAAGGCACTGTCGTCAGCGTATCTGACGGCATCGTGCGGATTCACGGTCTGGCCGACGTCATGTACGGCGAGATGATCGAGTTTCCGGGCGGCGTCTACGGTATGGCCCTCAACCTGGAGCAAGACTCCGTAGGTGCCGTTGTATTGGGCGCGTACACCAGTCTGGCTGAAGGCATGAGCGCCAAGTGCACAGGCCGCATCCTGGAAGTTCCGGTTGGTAAGGAACTGCTGGGTCGCGTAGTCGACGCACTGGGTAACCCTGTTGACGGTAAAGGTCCACTGGGCAACACCGAGACCGACGCGGTCGAGAAAGTTGCTCCAGGCGTGATCTGGCGTAAGTCGGTAGACCAGCCTGTACAGACTGGCTACAAGGCTGTCGATGCCATGATCCCAGTCGGCCGTGGCCAGCGTGAGCTGATCATCGGTGACCGTCAGATCGGTAAAACCGCTCTGGCGATCGACGCGATCATCAACCAGAAAGACAGCGGCATTTTCTGCGTCTACGTAGCCATTGGTCAGAAGCAATCGACCATCGCCAACGTGGTTCGCAAGCTGGAAGAAAACGGCGCCCTGGCCAACACGATCATCGTGGCTGCCAGTGCTTCGGAATCTCCTGCGCTGCAATTCCTGGCACCGTACTCCGGTTGCACCATGGGTGAATTCTTCCGCGACCGCGGTGAAGACGCGCTGATCGTTTATGACGATCTGTCCAAGCAAGCAGTGGCTTACCGCCAGATTTCCCTGCTGCTGCGCCGTCCACCAGGCCGTGAAGCTTACCCAGGCGACGTGTTCTATCTCCACTCCCGTCTGCTGGAGCGCGCATCCCGCGTTTCGGAAGAATACGTAGAGAAGTTCACCAACGGCGCAGTGACCGGCAAAACCGGTTCCCTGACCGCACTGCCGATCATCGAAACCCAGGCTGGCGACGTTTCCGCGTTCGTTCCGACCAACGTGATTTCCATCACCGACGGTCAGATCTTCCTGGAATCGGCCATGTTCAACTCCGGGATCCGTCCTGCTGTGAACGCCGGTGTTTCGGTATCCCGTGTGGGTGGTGCCGCTCAGACCAAGATCATCAAGAAGCTCTCCGGTGGTATCCGTACCGCTCTGGCTCAGTACCGTGAACTGGCGGCATTCGCCCAGTTCGCTTCTGACCTGGACGAAGCGACCCGTAAGCAACTTGAGCATGGTCAGCGCGTTACCGAGCTGATGAAGCAGAAGCAATACGCCCCAATGTCGATCGCTGACATGGCGTTGTCGCTGTATGCCGCTGAGCGTGGGTTCCTGACTGACGTCGAAATCACCAAGGTCGGCAGCTTTGAACAAGCGCTGATTGCTTACTTCAACCGCGATCACGCCGACTTGTTGGCCAAGATCAACGTGAAGGGTGACTTCAATGACGAAATCGACGCTGGCATGAAAGCCGGTATCGAGAAGTTCAAGGCCACCCAAACCTGGTAAGCCGCAGCGGGAGCCGCAAGGCTCCCGCTTGCTAACCTGATAGGTGTTACATGGCAGGCGCAAAAGAGATTCGCAGTAAGATTGCGAGCATCAAAAGCACGCAAAAGATTACCAGCGCCATGGAAAAAGTGGCGGTCAGCAAAATGCGCAAGGCACAAATGCGCATGGCTGCTAGCCGTCCTTATGCGGAGCGTATCCGCCAGGTAATTGGGCATTTGGCTAACGCCAACCCGGAATACCGCCACCCGTTCATGATCGACCGCGAAGTTAAGCGTGTGGGTTATGTAGTAGTGAGCAGTGACCGTGGTTTGTGCGGTGGTCTGAATACCAACCTGTTCAAGGCCCTGGTCAAGGACATGGCGGTAAACCGCGAAAAGGGCGTCGAGATCGATCTGTGTGTAGTTGGTAGCAAGGGTGCGGCCTTTTTCCGCAACTTCGGCGGTAACGTCGTTGCAGCTATCAGCCACCTGGGTGAAGAGCCGTCGATCAATGATTTGATCGGCAGTGTGAAGGTGATGCTGGATGCGTACCTGGAAGGCCGGATTGACCGCCTGTCCGTGGTATCCAACAAGTTCATCAACACCATGACCCAGCAGCCAACCG
The DNA here is from genome assembly GCF_005863185.1 of Pseudomonas edaphica. GTDB lineage: Bacteria > Pseudomonadota > Gammaproteobacteria > Pseudomonadales > Pseudomonadaceae > Aquipseudomonas > Aquipseudomonas edaphica. The sequence goes on along the minus strand of NZ_VBVZ01000001.1, from coordinate 1,298 downwards.
TGGAGCAATTGATTCCACTGGTGGCGACTCCGGATCAGGAACTCAAGCACCACTGGGACTACCTCTACGAACCAGACGCCAAAGAGCTGCTTGACGGCTTGATGGTGCGCTACGTGGAGTCGCAGGTGTACCAGGCGGTGGTCGAGAACAACGCAGCTGAACAAGCGGCGCGGATGATCGCGATGAAAAACGCTACCGATAACGCCGGTGATCTGATCAGCGATTTGCAGCTGATCTACAACAAGGCGCGTCAGGCTGCGATCACCCAAGAGATCTCGGAAATCGTCGGCGGCGCTGCCGCGGTTTAACGGTTCAAATATTCAGAGGATCCAGCTATGAGTAGCGGACGTATCGTTCAAATCATCGGCGCCGTTATCGACGTGGAATTCCCACGCGACAGCGTACCGAGCATCTACAACGCGCTGAAAGTACAAGGCGCGGAAACCACTCTGGAAGTTCAGCAGCAGCTGGGCGACGGCGTGGTTCGTACCATTGCGATGGGTTCCACCGAAGGCTTGAAGCGCGGTCTGGACGTTGTCGACACTGGCGCTGCCATCTCCGTACCGGTCGGTAAAGCGACCCTGGGCCGGATCATGGACGTACTGGGCAACCCGATTGACGAAGCTGGCCCGATCGACACCGAAGAGCGCTGGGGCATTCACCGTCCAGCACCTTCGTTCGCCGAACAAGCTGGCGGCAACGATCTGCTCGAAACCGGTATCAAGGTTATCGACCTGGTTTGCCCGTTCGCCAAAGGCGGTAAAGTCGGTCTGTTCGGTGGTGCCGGTGTAGGCAAAACCGTAAACATGATGGAACTGATCCGTAACATCGCCATCGAGCACAGCGGTTATTCCGTGTTCGCCGGTGTGGGTGAGCGTACTCGTGAGGGTAACGACTTCTACCACGAGATGAAGGACTCCAACGTTCTGGACAAAGTGGCACTGGTTTACGGTCAGATGAACGAGCCGCCGGGTAACCGTCTGCGCGTAGCACTGACCGGCCTGACCATGGCCGAGAAGTTCCGTGACGAAGGTAACGACGTTCTGCTGTTCGTCGACAACATCTACCGTTACACCTTGGCCGGTACTGAAGTATCCGCACTGCTGGGCCGTATGCCTTCCGCAGTAGGTTACCAGCCGACCCTGGCTGAAGAGATGGGCGTTCTGCAAGAACGTATCACTTCGACCAAAGAAGGTTCGATCACCTCGATCCAAGCGGTATACGTACCTGCGGATGACTTGACTGACCCGTCGCCTGCGACCACCTTCGCCCACTTGGACGCCACCGTCGTTCTGTCC
>NZ_VBVZ01000019.1 GCF_005863185.1 Pseudomonas edaphica | reverse complement strand
GTTTCGCACCAGTACGAATCCCTGATGAAGAAAGCCAACCTGAAGGGCTACGGCAGCGGCATGTTGCGCTGAGTACCCCATAAGGTTCGAGGAGTTGGTGATGAAAGTTCGTGCATCGGTGAAAAAGCTGTGCCGTAACTGCAAGATTATTCGCCGCGAAGGTGTTGTTCGAGTAATTTGCAGCGCGGAACCGCGTCACAAACAGCGCCAAGGCTGAGTGTGATCCGCTTGAAGCCCGGCAGCTAGTGCGCTGCCGGGTTGATTATTTGTTATTACAGCGATATTATCTCGCGCCCTATTTCTTGGCTTCCGGGGCGTAGGTAGCTGTCAATTGGAGTCCCACTGAATGGCCCGTATTGCAGGCGTTAACATTCCAGATAACAAGCACACTGTTATCTCGCTGACCTACATCTATGGTGTTGGTCGCACTACTGCGCAGAAAATTTGCGCAGACACTGGGGTAAACCCAGCCGCAAAGATCAAAGATCTGAGCGACGAGCAGATTGAGCTGTTGCGTGGCGAAGTGGCGAAGTTCACCACTGAAGGTGACCTGCGTCGCGAAATCAACATGAAAATCAAGCGTTTGATGGACCTCGGTTGCTACCGTGGTCTGCGTCATCGTCGTGGTCTTCCAGTACGCGGTCAGCGTACCAAGACTAACGCGCGTACCCGTAAAGGTCCGCGTAAGCCGATCCGCAAGTAATCGCCCACGCGAATCGACAGGAAAATTATCATGGCAAAACCTGCTGCTCGTCCTCGTAAAAAAGTTAAAAAGACAGTGGTTGATGGCATCGCCCACATCCATGCATCTTTTAACAACACCATCGTGACCATCACCGACCGTCAAGGTAACGCGCTGTCTTGGGCTACCTCTGGTGGTTCGGGTTTCCGCGGTTCCCGCAAGTCCACCCCGTTTGCTGCTCAAGTAGCTGCTGAACGTGCTGGTCAAGCTGCGCTGGAATACGGCCTGAAAAACCTCGACGTTAACGTCAAAGGTCCAGGTCCAGGTCGTGAGTCCGCTGTCCGTGCTTTGAACGGCTGTGGCTATAAGATCGCCAGCATCACCGACGTGACGCCAATCCCGCACAACGGGTGCCGTCCGCCGAAGAAGCGCCGCGTGTAATCCAGGAGATTGTAAAGAATGGCTCGTTACATTGGTCCAAAATGCAAACTCGCTCGTCGCGAAGGCACCGATCTCTTCTTGAAGAGCGGCGTGCGCGCGATCGAATCGAAGTGCAACATTGAAGCAGCACCTGGTATCCACGGCCAACGCCGCGGTCGCCAGTCCGATTACGGCACCCAACTGCGTGAAAAGCAGAAGGTCCGTCGTATTTACGGCGTTCTCGAGCGTCAGTTCAGCGGCTACTACAAAGAAGCTGCTGGCAAGAAAGGTGCAACCGGTGAAAACCTGCTGCAACTGCTCGAATGCCGTCTGGACAACGTTGTATACCGTATGGGCTTTGGTTCGACTCGTGCCGAATCCCGTCAGCTGGTATCGCACAAATCCGTCAGCGTAAACGGCCAAACCGTTAACGTTCCGTCCTACCAGGTTCGTGCTGGTGACGTGGTCGCGATTCGCGAGAAAGCAAAAAACCAACTTCGCATTGTCCAAGCTCTCGATCTGTGTGCCCAACGTGGCCGCGTAGAATGGGTAGAAGTAGACACTGAGAAGAAGTCGGGCGTTTTCAAGAACGTTCCTGCTCGCAGTGATCTGTCCGCCGACATCAACGAAAGCCTGATTGTCGAGCTCTACTCCAAGTAAGGGCTAGAAAATAGGTGCATCCATGCAGATTTCGGTAAATGAGTTCCTGACACCCCGCCACATTGATGTGCAGGTTGTCAGTCCAACCCGCGCCAAGATCACTCTCGAGCCTCTCGAGCGTGGTTTTGGCCACACCCTGGGCAACGCGCTGCGCCGCATCCTGTTGTCCTCAATGCCCGGCTGTGCAGTAGTCGAGGCCGAGATTGACGGTGTGCTCCACGAGTACAGCGCCATCGAAGGTGTACAGGAAGACGTAATTGAAATCCTGTTGAACCTTAAAGGTCTGGCTATCAAGCTGCACGGCCGTGACGAAGTTACGCTGACCTTGTCGAAGAAGGGTTCGGGGGTGGTTACCGCTGCCGATATTCAGCTGGATCATGATGTCGAGATCGTTAATCCCGATCACGTAATCGCTAACCTGGCGTCTAACGGCGCCCTGAACATGAAGCTCACTGTAGCTCGTGGTCGTGGTTATGAACCGGCCGACTCGCGTCAGAGCGATGAAGACGAAAGCCGCAGCATTGGTCGCTTGCAGCTTGACTCTTCGTTCAGCCCGGTTCGCCGTATCGCATACGTGGTGGAAAACGCCCGTGTCGAGCAGCGTACTAACCTGGACAAGCTGGTTATTGATCTGGAAACCAACGGTACTCTGGATCCTGAAGAGGCTATCCGCCGCGCTGCAACCATTCTGCAACAGCAGTTGGCTGCGTTCGTCGACCTCAAAGGTGACAGCGAACCAGTGGTAATCGAGCAGGAAGACGAGATCGATCCGATCCTGCTTCGCCCGGTTGACGATCTGGAACTGACTGTACGTTCGGCTAACTGCCTTAAGGCGGAAAACATTTACTACATCGGCGACCTGATTCAGCGTACCGAAGTAGAACTGTTGAAGACTCCGAACCTGGGCAAGAAATCCTTGACTGAAATCAAGGACGTTCTGGCCTCCCGCGGTCTGTCCCTCGGCATGCGCCTCGACAACTGGCCGCCTGCAAGTCTTAAGAAGGACGACAAGGCGACTGCCTGATCGTCGTAATCACCGAACGTGAGTTTGGTAAGGAATGAACCATGCGTCATCGTAAAAGTGGTCGTCACCTGAGCCGTACCAGCTCGCACCGCAAGGCCATGTTTCAAAACATGGCGGTGTCGCTGTTCGAGCACGAGCTGATCAAAACTACCCTGCCGAAAGCTAAAGAACTGCGTCGCGTTGCTGAGCCGCTGATCACTTTGGCCAAGACAGACAGCCTGGCTAACCGCCGTTTGGTTTTCGACCGTACTCGTTCGAAAGCTATTGTTGGTAAGCTCTTCAACGACCTGGGCAAGCGTTACGCTACCCGTGAGGGTGGCTACCTGCGCATCCTTAAGTGCGGCTTCCGCACTGGCGACAACGCGCCTATGGCGTATGTCGAGTTGGTTGATCGTGCTACTGCCGGCGAAGCTGTAAGCGCCGAGTAAGACGACACGCTGCAACGAAGAACCGGGCCTAGTGCCCGGTTTTTTGTGGGCGATAGGAAAGTCGTCTATATTCCTCAAGTCGCTGCCGGTTCCCTTATTAATCCAAACTCTATTCGCCCTGACGGGTTATTAGTTATTTTCTATCAAAGTCCATGATTTAATGCATTTGATGGTGTCATCTTGATGGTCAATACTCCCTCCAGCCGATTAGCCGGCAGTTCTAAGCCTGACCTGAGGAAGATTGAGCATGAGTACAATTCTGACCACCGCCAGCGGCGCTCCCGTCGCAGATAACCAGAACTCCCGCACTGCCGGCTCGCGTGGGCCACTGCTCCTCGATGATTTTCATCTCATCGAGAAGCTTGCGCACTTCAACCGTGAGAACATTCCTGAGCGTCGTGTGCACGCCAAAGGCTCAGGTGCACACGGTACGTTTACCGTCACTCGGGATATTACCCAATACACCCGCGCCAAGCTGTTTGAGTCCGTAGGCAAGCAGACTCCAACGTTTCTGCGTTTTTCCACGGTGGGTGGTGAGCGTGGCTCGGCAGATACTGCGCGTGACCCGCGCGGCTTTGCCTTGAAGTTTTACACCGAGGAAGGTAACTGGGACATCGTTGGTAACAACACCCCGGTGTTCTTCATTCGCGACCCGCTCAAGTTTCCAGATTTTATCCACACCCAGAAACGGTTGCCGCAAACCAACCTCAAAAGTGCACAGATGGTCTGGGACTTCTGGTCATTGTCCCCAGAGGCGCTGCACCAGATCACCATTCTGTTCTCGGATCGTGGCACTCCAGACGGCTATCGTCACATGCACGGCTTCGGGAGCCATACCTACAGCCTTATCAACGCTAAAGGCGAGCGCCATTGGGTCAAGTGGCACTATAAAACCAAGCAAGGGATCAAAAACCTGACACCCGAGGAGGCGACACGTATCGCCGGTACCGATCCTGATTACGCGCAGCGTGACCTGTTTGATGCGATTGAGCGCGGTGACTTTCCGAAGTGGAGCGTCAACATCCAGATCATGACCGAAGCTCAGGCCGCTGCTCACTATGAAAACCCGTTCGACGTGACTAAGACCTGGTCGCAGCAGGAGTTTCCGTTGATCGAGGTGGGTGAGCTGGAGCTGAACCGTAATCCAGTGAATTACTTTGCTGAAGTCGAGCAGGCATGCTTCGGCCCAAGCAATATGGTTCCGGGTGTTGGTCTGTCGCCAGACCGTATGCTTCAAGGCCGTGTTTTCGCTTATGCGGACGCCCACCGCTATCGCGTTGGCACCAACCATCAGCAGTTGCCGATCAACTCCCCATTGAGTCCGGTCAATAACAACCAGCGCGATGGTTCCATGTCCTTTGGTTACGGTGGTGCGTCTCCTAACTATGAGCCCAACAGCGTGGCGGATACACCAAAGCAGGCGCCACAGTACGCTGAGCCGCCTCTGGCGCTGAACGGTGCTGCTGACCGTTATGATCAACGTGAAGACACGGACTACTACAGCCATGCCGGTGCGTTGTTCCGCCTGCAAGACGACGCTCAGAAAGCGCTGCTGATTAACAACATCGCCGGCGCGATGGCCGGCGTCAGCAGTGATGTGGTTCAGCGCCAGCTTCAGCACTTTTTCAAGGCTGACCCAGCTTACGGCCAGGGCATTGCAGCTGCATTGGGCGTAACGCTTAGCTGACTCTAAACGAGAAGCAGAACCGCCCTCATTCGGGCGGTTTTTGCGTTATTTTCGCTACTTTTCTCTGAATATCTTCGCTTTTCTGCCGTTTGTCCCGTGACCTTCGAGTCAGCATGGTTCAAACTACAGACTTTCAAGCAGGGAGATGTAGGGCGATGCAAGGTCACCCCGACGTAATCGATTACCTCAACACGTTGCTGACGGGCGAACTGGCAGCTCGTGACCAATATTTCATCCATTCGCGTATGTACGAAGACTGGGGCTTTACCGAGCTCTACGAGCGTATCAACCACGAAATGGAAGAAGAGGCACAGCACGCCGACGCGCTGATGCGCCGTATCCTGATGCTCGAAGGCACGCCGCGCATGCGTCCCGACGACCTGGACGTGGGCACCACGGTACCTGACATGCTCGCTGCCGACCTTCGTCTCGAGTACAAGGTGCGTGCCGCGCTCTGCAAGGGCATCGAGCTCTGTGAGCAGCACAACGACTATGTCACTCGCGAAATTCTGCGCGTGCAGTTGAATGACACCGAAGAAGATCACACCTACTGGCTTGAAAAGCAGTTGGGGCTGATAAAGTTGGTCGGTCTGGAAAATTACCTGCAATCGCAGTTCTGATTTGCGGCTGCAAAAAAGCCCCTGTCACCGCAAAGTGACAGGGGCTTTTTCATGAGCCCGATAAATCAGGCTCTGTCGCGTGCCAGCAGTGGCTTCAAGTAGTAACCAGTATGCGACTGTGGCATCTCGGAGACCTGCTCCGGCGTGCCCACCGCAATGATCTGGCCACCCTTGGAACCGCCTTCCGGTCCGAGGTCCACCAGCCAGTCGGCCGTTTTGATCACATCCAGGTTGTGTTCGATGACTACCACCGTGTTGCCGTGGTCGCGCAAGCGGTGCAAAACGTCGAGCAATTGCTGAATGTCCGCGAAGTGCAGGCCCGTGGTTGGCTCATCGAGGATATACAGGGTCTTGCCCGTGTCGCGTTTGGACAGCTCACGAGACAACTTCACCCGTTGCGCCTCGCCACCCGACAGCGTGGTCGCTGACTGCCCCAGCTTGATGTACGACAGGCCCACATCCATCAGCGTCTGCAGCTTGCGCGCCAATGCTGGAACTGCGTCGAAGAACACCCGCGCTTCCTCGATGGTCATCTCGAGGGTTTCGTGGATGCTCTTGCCCTTATACTTGATCTCCAGGGTTTCGCGGTTGTAGCGCTTGCTCTTGCACACATCGCACGGCACGTAGATGTCCGGCAGGAAGTGCATTTCCACTTTGATCAGGCCATCGCCCTGGCAAGCTTCGCAGCGGCCACCCTTGACGTTGAACGAGAACCGGCCAGGCCCATAGCCCCGTGAGCGCGACTCTGGCACGCCGGCAAACAGTTCGCGTATCGGCGTGAACAACCCGGTATAGGTCGCAGGGTTCGAGCGGGGTGTGCGGCCAATCGGGCTTTGGTCGATATCGACCACCTTGTCCAAGTGCTCCAGGCCCTTGATGCTGTCGTGTGCAGCCGCTTCCAGGGTAGTCGCACCGTTCAGGGCGGTGGCGCTCAGTGGGAACAGCGTGTTGTTGATCAGCGTCGATTTGCCCGAGCCGGAAACACCGGTCACGCAGGTCAGCAAGCCCAGCGGAATCTCCAGGTCGACATTGCGCAGGTTATTTCCGCGCGCGCCCTTGAGGTGCAGCGCCATTTTTTTGTTACGCGGCGTGCGCTTGGCTGGCACTTCGATTTTCACGCGACCGGACAGGTACTTGCCGGTCAACGAGTCCGGGTGAGCCATCACTTCGGCAGGCGTGCCCTCGGCGACAATATGCCCGCCATGCACACCCGCACCAGGACCAATGTCGACCACATAATCGGCCAGGCGAATCGCGTCTTCGTCGTGCTCAACCACGATCACCGTGTTGCCGATATCGCGCAGGTGTTTCAGCGTACCCAGCAGGCGATCATTGTCACGTTGGTGCAGGCCGATCGACGGCTCGTCGAGGATGTACAGAACGCCCACCAGGCCGGCACCAATCTGGCTGGCCAGGCGAATCCGCTGGGCCTCACCACCGGACAAGGTATCCGCGCTGCGATCCAGCGACAGGTAGTCCAGGCCGACGTTGACCAGGAACTGCAAGCGCTCGCGAATTTCCTTGAGAATCTTGTCGGCAATTTCCCCACGGCGGCCGGTCAGCTTGAGTACACCGAAGTATTCACAGGCATCGCCGATCGGCAGGTTGGTTACTGCCGGCAACGTCTTCTCGCCTACCCATACGTGCCGCGCCTCACGACGCAGGCGCGTGCCGCGGCAGTCGGGGCACGGTTGGGTGCTGAGGAATTTCGCCAGCTCTTCGCGTACGCTCGCCGATTCGGTCTCGCGGTAGCGCCGCTCCAGGTTGGGCACGATGCCCTCGAACGGGTGCGAGCGTTTGACGATATCGCCGCGGTCGTTCAGGTATTTGAAATCGACATTCTGCGAGCCGCTACCGTGCAGGATGACTTTCTGCTGCTCGGCTGGCAGTTGGTTGAACGGCACTTCCAGGCTGAATTTATAGTGCGACGCCAGCGACCCCAGCATCTGGAAGTAATAGACGTTGCGCCTGTCCCAGCCGCGTATGGCACCTTCCGCCAAGGTCAGGTCACCGTTGACCAGGCGCTTGATGTCGAAGAACTGCTTCACCCCCAGGCCATCGCACGTCGGGCAGGCCCCGGCCGGGTTGTTGAAGGAAAACAGCTTGGGTTCCAGCTCGCTGATCGCATGGCCGCAGATCGGGCAGGCAAAACGTGCGGAGAAGATGATCTCTTCGCCCGGTTCGTCATCCATCGGTGCGACCAGGGCAATACCATCGGCCAGCTTCAGCGCGGTCTCGAACGATTCCGCCAAACGCTGCTGCAAGTCGGCGCGTACCTTGAAGCGGTCGACCACCACATCAATCGAATGCTTCTTCTGCTTGTCGAGCTTCGGCGCTTCGTCCAGCTCATACAGCTTGCCGTTGATGCGCGCCCGCACAAAGCCCTGGGCACGCAGCTCTTCGAACACCGACAGGTGCTCACCCTTGCGCTCGCGAATCACCGGCGCCAGCAGCATCAGCTTGGCGCCTTCCGGCTGGGCCAGCACCAGGTCGACCATCTGGCTGACGGTCTGGGCTTCCAGCGGAATGTCGTGGTCCGGGCAGCGTGGAATACCTACGCGCGCATACAGCAGGCGCAGGTAGTCGTAGATTTCAGTGATGGTGCCCACGGTGGAACGCGGGTTATGGGAGGTCGACTTCTGTTCGATGGAAATCGCCGGCGACAGGCCTTCAATGGTGTCGACGTCGGGTTTTTCCATCATTGACAGGAACTGTCGCGCATAGGCCGACAGCGATTCCACATAGCGGCGCTGGCCCTCGGCATACAGCGTGTCGAACGCCAGGGACGATTTGCCCGAGCCGGACAAGCCGGTGATGACGATCAGTTTGTCCCGGGGCAGGGTCAGGTCGATGTTCTTCAGGTTGTGGGTTCTAGCCCCACGAATCAGGATCTTGTCCAAGATGGCCTCGCACGGCGGGCGTAAATAATGCAGGAGTATACGGCTAAAGACTGGATGAATATACACTGCCAAAGTGCCGGGTGCAGCCTTACATGAAAGCTGCGCGGCAAAGCGCCGCATATACCCTCTCAATCGATGGGACTGGTAGAATCGCCGCCGGTTCACACGAGGTTTTTCCATGCACGATCCCCACAGCGAACGCATGAGTAGCGGCGAGACCCGAGCAGCAAGCGGTCTGGCCCTGGTGTTCGCGTTCCGTATGCTAGGCATGTTTATGGTGTTGCCGGTGCTGGCGACCTATGGAATGGATCTCGCAGGAGCGACCCCCGCACTGATCGGCCTGGCGATTGGCGCCTATGGCCTGACCCAGGCGCTTTTTCAGATCCCGTTCGGGATCATTTCCGACCGTATCGGCCGTCGTCCCATCATCTACCTGGGGCTGATCGTGTTCGCCCTCGGCAGCGTGCTCGCGGCCCAGTCCGATTCTATTTGGGGGGTGATTGCCGGGCGCGTCCTACAGGGCGCCGGGGCGATTTCCGCAGCGGTGATGGCGCTGCTCTCGGACTTGACCCGCGAACAACACCGCACCAAGGCCATGGCCATGATCGGCATGACCATCGGCCTTTCATTCGCCGTTGCGATGGTCGTCGGCCCCTTGCTGACCCGTGCCTTCGGTTTGCACGGGCTGTTCCTCGCCACCGGCGGCATGGCGTTGTTCGGCATCGTGATCGTGGCCTTCATGGTGCCGCGCTCCACCGGCACCTTGCAGCACCGTGAGTCCGGCGTCGCACGCAAGGCATTGTTGCCGACGCTCAAGCACCCGGACCTGCTGCGCCTGGATTTAGGTATCTTCGTGTTGCACGCAATGCTGATGTGCAGCTTCGTTGCTTTGCCCTTGGCCCTGGTCGAAAAAGCCGGTTTGCCCAAGGAACAGCACTGGTGGGTGTACCTCACCGCACTGCTGATTTCGTTCTTCGCCATGATCCCGTTCATCATCTATGGCGAGAAGAAACGCAAAATGAAACGAGTTTTGCTCGGCGCCGTCGCGACGCTGATGCTCACTGAGCTATTCTTCTGGAAGTTCGGCGACAGCCTGCGGGCACTGGTAATCGGCACGGTGGTGTTCTTCACCGCGTTCAACCTGCTGGAGGCTTCGCTGCCTTCGCTGATCAGTAAAGTTTCACCGGCCGGCGGCAAGGGCACGGCGATGGGGGTGTATTCCACCAGCCAGTTCCTGGGTTCTGCGCTTGGCGGCATCATGGGCGGCTGGATGTTCCAGCATGGCGGTTTGTCGGTTGTGTTCCTCGGATGCGCCGGGCTGGCTGCACTTTGGTTGGCCTTTGCTGTTACCATGCGCGAACCTCCCTATGTGACGAGCCTGCGTTTGCCGTTATCGCCAGAAGCGATCCGCGAAGCCGGTCTGGTTGAGCGCCTCAAGGCCGTTACCGGGGTTACAGATGCCGTGGTTATTGCAGAAGAAGCCGCCATCTACATCAAATTAGACACCGAATTATTGGATCGCGCGACGCTCGAGCAACTGGTCAACCCAGTGCCGACAGCGCGCCCAGCCTAGGAGAACGTTATGGCCCGTGGGGTTAACAAAGTCATATTGGTCGGTACATGCGGCCAGGATCCCGAAGTTCGCTACTTGCCTAACGGTAACGCCGTGACCAACTTGAGTCTGGCGACCAGCGAACAGTGGACCGACAAGCAGACTGGCCAGAAGGTCGAGAAAACCGAATGGCACCGTGTGTCGATGTTCGGCAAGGTGGCAGAAATCGCCGGTGAATACCTGCGCAAAGGTTCGCAGGTCTACATCGAAGGCAAACTGCAAACCCGCGAGTGGGAAAAAGACGGCATCAAGCGTTACACCACCGAAATCGTGGTGGACATGCAAGGCACCATGCAACTGCTGGGCGGCCGTCCACAGCAGGGCGACCAACAGGGCGGGGGCAATAACTACCAGCAGTCCGCTCCGACCCCACGCCAGCAGGCTCCGCGCCCGCAGCAGTCGGCTCCGCAACAGTCGCGCCAGGCACCGCCTCCACAGCAGGCCGCGCCACAGCCGGCTCCGGATTTCGACAGCTTTGATGACGATATCCCGTTTTAAGGTCCCAGGCCCGGAACGAGCAAAACCCCCGCAGGCGAAAGCCTCGGGGGTTTTTTAATGCCTGCAATCAGGCGTCCGTCGCGGCCGCTGTGACCACCATCTCCTTGAACCTGCGCAAAACCGCTGAGCTGTCGCCAATACGCGTGGCCAAATGCAACGGCGCCACCAGGCTTTGGCATTCGCTCAGCTCGCGATAAACAATGCCATCGCCGCGCAGCCGCTGCATGGAGGCGGGCACGATGGAGACCCCAAGCCCCGCAGCCACAAGGCTCAAGGTCGCTGTCATGCGTGGCGCCTCCTGTACCACCTGCGGGCTGAACCCCGCTTCACGGCAGGCCACCAGAATGGCGTCATACAAACCCAGCCCCACGCGACGGCGATAGAGCACAAAAGCCTCATCAGCCAATGCTGCCAAGGGTAACGGCTGCCCCGCATCGAGTGCCAAGGGATGATCGGTCGGCAGCGCCAGCAGCATCGGCTCCACCAGGATCGGTTCGTCCTGCAACTGTTGCGTGCCACTGAGCGGTGAGCGGATAAACGCGGCATCCAGTTTTTCCTGCACCAGCGCGTCCAGCAGTTCGCCGGTTCCCGCTTCTTCCAGTACCACCGAGACCCCCACAAAGGCCTCGCGAAACCGCCGCAGCACGCTGGGCACAAACGGGTGCAACGCCGCCGAGCTGGTAAAGCCGATAGCGAGTCGGCCCCGTTCACCCCGGGCGGCACGGCGCACCACGTCGGCCATACCCTCGGCCCGCGCCAGGATGTCACGCGCCTCGTCCAGCAACGCGAGGCCGGCAGTGGTTGGGCGCACGCCGCGGGGCAGGCGCTCCATCAACACCACACCCAATTGCGTTTCAAGACTCTGCAGCAAGCGCGTCAAGGGTGGTTGTTGCATGCCCAGGCGTTCCGCAGCGCGAGTGATGTAGCCTTCCTCGGCAATAGCCACGAAGGCTTTAAGCTGGCGAAGCTCCAACATAAGGATACTTTCAAGGTATGGGAGTTTGCCAATCCTGGCATTTGTTCTCATGGCTCACAAGACTTAGGCTGTGGTCACCGCTAACAAAGAAGGAAAGCCGCGATGACCTGGTCTGCCAAGCAATACACGATGTTTGAACAGCAACGCACCCGCCCGGTCCGTGACTTGGTCGCGGCCATTCCCAATACCGATGTGCGTAGCGCCGTCGACCTGGGGTGCGGCCCTGGCAATTCCACTGAAGTGTTGGCCGAGCGTTTCCCGCAGGCGCACGTTACGGGCATGGACAGCTCCGACGACATGCTGGTCGACGCCCGCAAGCGTTTGCCGAAACTGAGTTTCGAGCTGGCAGACATCGCCGCCTGGAACCCAGGCCAGAAGTTCGATGTGATCCTCGCCAACGCGTCCCTGCAATGGCTACCTGACCACGCCACGCTTTATCCGCATCTGCTCGACCAGCTGACACCTGGCGGCACCCTCGCCGTACAAACCCCGGACAACCTTGACGAACCTGCCCACCGGCTGGCCCGCGAAGTGGCGGCAGATGGCCCGTGGGCGGCCAAGATTGGTGCGGTCAAACACAATGAGCGGCACACCGCGAGTTACTACTACGAGCTGCTGAGCAAACATTGCAGCACCGTCGACGTGTGGCGCACCACCTATCAACACCCGCTGGCCGATCACGGGGCGGTGGTGGAGTGGTTCAAGGCTTCTGCGTTGCGGCCGTTTCTTGCACCGTTGACCGATAGCGAAAAAGCCGCATTCCTACAGCAATACCAGGCGCGTATTACCCAGGCTTACCCGGCCCTGGCTGACGGCACTGTATTACTGCCTTTTCCGCGTCTGTTCATCATCGCAACCCGCTGAGGGCCGCAAACAAGCGGTGGTCATTGCGCCGCCGCTTGCGCCTTCAAGTATTCATCCGTCGACACCACGCTGGCGTACCCAAAGGCCAGCGATGCCATATAAGCGCCATGCACCTGCGCCGCCGCAATCACCTGGCCATTGAATACCTGGTCGCGGGTCGCGCAGGCGTCATGAATCAGCGTGACCTGGTAGCCCAGGTCTGCCGCAGCCCGCACCACGGCGTCGATGCACATATGGCTCATGTTGCCGACCACCACCACGTCAGTGATGGCGCGTTGTTCCAGCACGGTGCGCAGGTTTGTCCCGCGAAACGCGTTCACAAAGTGTTTAAGCACCACCGGCTCATTACCCTCGTTGAGTACCTTGGCATGCAGGTGCGCGCCCTCGGAGCCTGGCGTGAAGAAGGGCGCGTCTTCGCTGGTGAACTCATGGCGCACATGGACAACGGCGTTGCCCGCCTGGCGAAACGCCTGCAGCACCTGCGCGGCCTTGTCCGCCGCGGCTTCCACGCCATCGAGCGGCCACTTGCCCTCGGGGAAGTAATCGTTCTGGATATCGATGAGGATGAGCGCTTGCTTGGCCATGGGTGTCCTTATGATGGTTGGCAGTGCCTTGCATCTTAGCTGGCCCGTCGCCATCCACGCAGCTGCTTTGATGGAGGCGTCGTGCAGAACACCGTCCGTTTAAACCCCTGTCGTGCAGAATAAAACAGGCCTAGTGCCATCGCTGTGTCAGTAACTGTTTGATTTAACGGCCATCCTCCCCAGCCTTGCCTTGGCGTGATCCATGCAACCGTCCTTGCACACACATGGCAGGATCGCCAAGGGGGACGCATGACCCCGATTCAACGCAAAAAACGCGTAGTCGCCCACTCCACACGACAAGGGGCGCCGCAGCATGAAGTCGAAACCAATCGCGCCCTCGCGCGCTGGCTGGCGCAGATCCTTGGGCTTAAATTCGGCGGCAGCTATGACCCGCAGCTACATGATGGCCTCGACTCATATGTCTTGCCCACCCAAACCCTGGTCGGTCCCGACCAAGCGCGGCCGCTTAATATCAAAGGGCCGGAAGATCTATGGGGCGGTTATGTCGATCACGCATTCATCTGTACCAAAGCGATCACCCACGGCCTGCTAAGTCCTGACGCCACGGCGCCTGAAGGCTGGTCGCCAGCGTTCTGTGAGCGTGTGCGCACGGTTGTTCTCGACGGGCTCAGCGTGTTTGCCCTTGAAGACGCATTGCCTGCCGCCACGCGCTTGCTCTACAGCGGGCCGATTCGCATGAAACCGGTGCATGCCTGTGCCGGACGCGGCCAGGAAGTTATCCACAGCCTCGACGCATTCGAGGCTTTGCTGGCGCGACCCGAAGCGGCGCAGCTGTTCAACGACGGCGTAGTGCTGGAGCAGGATCTGCACGACGTCACCACCCATAGCGTAGGCCAGAGCTTTATCGGCGATCACGTGATCAGCTACTGCGGCGAGCAATACCTCACCCAGGACGGGCACGGTGAAGAGGTTTACGGCGGCTCGACCTTGCTGGTGGTGCCCGGTGGCTATGAAGATCTGCTTGAGCTCGATTTGCCCGACGATGTGCGCGAAGCCATCCAACAAGCCCAGGTCTTCGACAGTGCCGCCGATGAGGCCTACCCTGGTTTCTATGCCTCGCGGCGCAATTACGACATTGCCCAAGGCCTGGACAGTGACGGCCAACGCCGTAGTGGCGTGCTCGAACAATCCTGGCGCATGGGTGGGGCCAGCAGCGCGGAAGTCGCCGCGCTGCAAAGCTTTATCAATAACCCCGGCCTGCGGGCGATTCATGTGTCCTCGGTAGAGACCTATGTGGACCAACCGCTGCCGGCGCACGCTATTGAGGTGTATCGCGGCCCGGCCGAAAACAGCGACTTTCTTCTCAAGTATGTGACGGTTAAATCTTATGACGGCTAGAAGCGAAAGCATTGCGATCGATATCGACGACGAACAGATGAGCGGCACCTTCCTGAGTCCAAAATCCAAAGTCCCCGGCGTTTTGTTTGTGCACGGCTGGGGCGGCAGCCAGGAACGCGACCTGGAGCGCGCCAAAGGCATCGCGGGCTTAGGCTGCGTGTGCCTGACTTTCGACCTGCGCGGCCACGCCGGCACCGGCATTCCCTTGTCCCGCGTCACCCGTGAAGACAACCTGCGCGATTTGCTGGCGGCCTATGATCGGCTGCTCTCACACCCCGCCATCGACACCTCGGCCGTGGCCGTGGTGGGCACCAGTTATGGCGGCTATCTGGCGGCGATTCTCACTTCATTGCGGCCGGTACGCTGGTTGGCGCTGCGCGTGCCGGCGCTGTACCGCGACCAGGAGTGGCTCAAGCCCAAGCGCGACCTGGATAAGGCCGACCTGATGGATTACCGCAGCACCCTGGTACACGCCGAGACCAATCGCGCCCTGCATGCCTGCGCCAAGTTCAGCGGTGATGTGTTGATCGTCGAGTCGGAAACCGACGACCATGTGCCCCATGCCACCATCATGAGTTACCGCGCGGCCTGCCAGAACACCCATTCGCTGACCCATCGGATCATCGATGGCGCCGACCATTCGTTGAGCGACCCGGTGTCGCAGCAGGCCTATACCTCGATCCTGGTGGACTGGATAACCGAGATGGTGGTGGGGGAGCGGTTGAGCATTATTCAATCGCGATAGTGTGGTGCCCTTTAGGGCCTCATCGCGGGCAAGCCCGGCTCCCACACTTGGAATGTATTGCAACCTGTGGGAGCGGGCTTGCCCGCGATGGCGATCGAACTGCCGACACCGTTCACGCCGGTGTTTTCTTGACCCGCAACGCCTTGGCCTTGGCCTCCACCGCCAGGTACATCACCACCGCCACCAACAGCGGCAAAATAAAATAGATCGCCCGGTAGGCAATCAGCCCTGCAAGCAAACTGCCCCGCGACGCCTCATGCTGCATCAGCGCGATAAACACTGCTTCCAGCACACCGAGCCCGGCGGGGATATGGGTGATCACCCCGGCAATCGCGCTGATAAGCAGCACGCCCAATACCAGCGGGTAGTCCAGCTTGGCGGGCAGCAACGTAAAGATCACCGCCGCCATCAACGACCAATTCAACGCACCGAGTGCCAGTTGCAAACAGGCCATGCGCAACGACGGCAAGTTGATCTCGATGCCCTTGATCGACCACGCGCGTTTCTTTGCAAACTGGCACGCCGCCAAGTAACCCAGGCTGGCCAGCACCAGCAGCACGCCAATGCCTTGCAACGCGTCGCTGCTGACCTTCCAGCCCGGCGGCATTGTCACCAGCCCACTGCTGAATACCCCTCCGGCCACGGCCATATAGCCAAACCAGTTGGTGGCCAGGCTCAGCCCAAGAATCTTGGCGATATTGCTGGTGCTCACCCCGAGCCGCGAATACAGCCGATAGCGCATGGCAATGCCGCCGACCCACGCGCTCAAGTTGAGGTTGAAGGCGTAGCTGATGATCCCGACCGGCAGGATCTGCTTCCAACGCAAATCCTGGCGAATGTAGGTGCGGCCGATCAGGTCGAAGCTGGCGTAGACAAGAAAGCTGCAGAGCGTCAGCCCACCGGCGATCAGCAGCGTGCGCAGCTTGAAGGCCGCCAGCGTTTGCAGCACTTCGCTCCAGTCGATGCGCCGCGCGAGCAGGGTGAACAGCACAATCAGCAGCAGAAAAAACGCGATCGTCAGCGGTTTCTTCCAGCGCTTGAACCGCGAGCCGCCGCTTTCAGTGCTCATGGGTGTGGCTCTCGAAAGGCTTGAGGCGCGGTTTGTGTGCTGGCAGCCAGCCCGTCAGCGCGGGGAAGTGCCGCATGACATGGAACACCAAAAAGCCCACGGTCAATCGCCATAACCACAGGCGCGGCTTGCGCTTTTCCGGCATGGTCCGGCAATGATTGCGCGCCAGTGTTTCCAGGCTTTCGTACAGCTGTTGATTGAACGCGCGATCACGAATCAGCACGTTGGCTTCCAGGTTCAGCGACAGGCTCAATGGGTCCAGGTTGCTCGAACCCACAGTGCTCCAGTCGTCATCCATCAAGGCCACTTTGCCATGCAACGGGCGTTGGCAATACTCGTGAATCACCACGCCATCCTTGAGCAGATAGTCATACAGCATGCGCGCGGCGAGCTTGGCCAGCAGCACATCGGGTTGGCCCTGCATGATCAATTGCACCTGCACGCCACGCCGCGCGGCATTGCGGATTTCACGCAGCAGGCGATAGCCTGGGAAGAAGTAGGCGTTGGCAATCACCACGCGTTTTTGCGCCTTGCTCAAGGCGTGTATATAGGCCTCTTCGATATCATCGCGATGTTGCAGGTTATCGCGATAAATCAGGCGCACCAGGCCGTCGTCGGTGTGCGTCGGCCACAGCGATGGCCGTTGCTGGCGCCGTCGCCAGCCGCGTCGCGTGCGCACCTGGCGGCCACTTTGGGCGAGGGCGAAATGATGCAGGTCCGCCACGGCCGGGCCGCTTACCTGCACGGCATAATCCTGCTTGGCTTCGGGGCCGAAATCACCCAAGTGGTCGGCAGAAAAATTGATCCCGCCGATAAACGCCACGGCGGCGTCCACCACCACAATCTTGCGGTGCAGGCGACGGAACCAATTGGTGCGAATGCCCACTATCTTCGCTGCCGGGTCAAACATTTGCACCGTCACCCCGGCCTCGGCCAGCTCACCGAGAAAGGCGGGGCTCAGTTCGCCGCAGCCAAAGCCATCGAGGCTGACGATGACCTTTACGCCACGCTGCGCCGCCTCAATCAGGATGCCTTGCAGCTCATGGCCAACCTTGTCTTCGAACAGAATAAAGGTCTCCAGCAGGATCTCCCGCTGCGCCTGGCGCATGGCCTCGAAGACGGCGGGAAAGTACGCCTCGCCGTTCTCCAGCAGCTCAATGCGGTTGCCCGGTTGCCAGCCGTAATCCAGGTCGCGGGCCTTGGCATCATCCGGTGGCTGGTCGGTGGCAATGTGTTCCACGGCGACATTCATAGTTCGATCTCCACCGACAGCGGCACGTGGTCTGACAGGTGAGACCAGGGCCGCGTCGTCAGCGCCCTGGGGTTATGCACCTTCAGGTTACGCACATAGATGCGATCCAAAGGCAGCAATGGCAGGCGCGCCGGAAAGGTGCGCGCCGGTTTGCCATGGGCTTCGATAAACACTTCCCTGAGCCCGCTTTGGCTCAGGTCGGCCTTGTGGCGCCAGTCATTGAAATCACCGGCGACGATCAGCGCCGCGTCAGCCGGAATCTCGGCGATACGCTGCTCCAGCAAACGCAATTGCTGCTGGCGATGCACCTCGCGCAGGCCCAGGTGCATGCAGATCGCATGCACCTCTTGGCCGCTGCCCGGCAAGCGCAGCACGCAATGCAGCAGGCCACGGCTTTCATGGCCGCTCTGGGAGATGTCGAGGTTGTCGTAGCGGATGATCTGGAATTTGGACAGCAGCGCGTTGCCGTGGTCGCCATGCGGGTAGACCGCGTTGCGGCCGTAGGCGAACTGCGGCCAGATGCTGTCGGCGAGGAACTCATACTGCGGCATCTTCGGCCAGTCGCTGTAACGCTGCGGGTGCCGCTCATGGGTGCCGTGGATTTCCTGCAGGAACACCATGTCGGCACCCACGCTGCGCACCGCCTCACGCAACTCGGGCAGGATGAAGCGTCGGTTCAACGCGGTGAAACCCTTATGGATATTCACCGTCAGCACGGTGAAGCGGGTGATGGCGGTGCTGGGCGTAACGGGCACCCAGTCGGCAATCGCAGCCATGATCGCTCCTGTGGATAAGTAAAGGGTGAAGCCTGTTTTATTGGCTGATGTTATTGGCTGACTGCGGGTGTTGACGGAAAGTTTCGAGTGACCTACAGGCGGTGCTGTTAACCGATCGTTCCCACGCTCTGCGTGGTAATGCAGCCCGGGACGCTCCGCGTCCTATGGACGCAGAGCGTGGGAACGATCAGCGCTCAAACCCGTCAGTTCCTTACAGACCCTGCTGAAGGAGCCCGGTGTTTTGCTGAATCTAAAGACTGCATTACTGCTCGTCGCGCTGTTGGTGTGTGGCAATGGCGCGCTGCAAGCCGCGGCCGCGGCGCCTGCGGCAGCTGAGGCTCCCGCCAAGCCGGAGTTGCTGGTCGAAGGTGGCTTGCTCGGCGCCATCAGCTCCAGCATTGACGATGTGCAAGACAAACTCGACCTCAACCAGAACCTCATCGACGCCTGGCGCCTGCGCGCCGACCGTGCGGCGGATGAAGTCGGGCGGCTGGTCGATCAAACCGCCCAACGCTCGCCGTGGAGCGTGGCCGGTGACTTCCTGCTGCTGTCCGGGGTGTGGGTCGGCGCCTTTGCGGCACTCACGCTGCTCGGGCGCTTTAGCGTGCAACGCCTCGGTCGGCGGCGTTTCGTTGCACAGCGCGAGCGTCTGCAGGGCGTTCTTGGCTACGTGGTGCCCTACACGATTCCAGCGCTGATCTGCCTGCCGCTGACGCTTTACGTCAGCCACTTTTTACCCAGCTCCGTAGGCCGTGCGCTGGCGCTGTGTTTTGCCTATGCCACCAGCAGCGGTATCTTCTCCACGTCGATGCTGTTGTGCGTCATCGTCATGTTCAACGTCGGCCACAAGCGCCCAGCCGTGCAGATTATTCGCAACTATTGCCCCAAGCCGCTGTTCCTGATCGGTTTTCTGGCCGCCCTCAGCGACGCATTGACCAGCCCGCAGATTGCCCGCCAGTTGGGCGGCAATATCACCAGCAGCATCGCAGTGTTTACCGGCCTGTTTGCAGCGGTGATTTTCGGCGTGCTGGTGGTGCGCCTGCGCCGTCCGGTCGCGCATCTGATCCGCAATCGGCCGCTGGCCCAGCGCCTC
Organism: Pseudomonas edaphica; assembly: GCF_005863185.1. Taxonomy (GTDB): domain Bacteria; phylum Pseudomonadota; class Gammaproteobacteria; order Pseudomonadales; family Pseudomonadaceae; genus Aquipseudomonas; species Aquipseudomonas edaphica. Next base: position 4,086 of record NZ_VBVZ01000019.1, on the reverse strand, counting down.
AAACACCCGGCGCTGCAGCAATCGCTGCGAGTGTTTTCCGGGCTGTGGTATTGGCCGATTCTGTTGATGGTGCTGGTCTCGGCGATCAACCTGATCGGCGCCGGCGACGATAACCAGAAAGCTTTGCGTTGCGCGCTGTTCACCACGATTCTGTTGATCGGCACAGTGTTTCTCAGCACGGTGTTGCAACACCTGTTCAAGTCCCGCAGCCAAGTGGCGATCCAGCGCAGCAGCGCCTACAAAGAGCGCTTCCTCAGCCTGCTGCACGCAATACTGCGCATCGCCATGGCCATCGCGTTTATCGAAATCCTCGGGCGTATCTGGGGCGTCTCATTGTTCGAATTTGCCCAGCGCAATTCTGTGGGGAGGGCGATCAGCGATTCCCTCAGCAGCATCGGCCTGATCCTGCTGGTGACCTGGCTGTTCTGGGTGGTGCTCGACACAGCAATCCAGGAGGCGTTGAAGCCGCCGGTCAACAAGCGCTCCAGTCGCCAGCCCAGCACGCGGGTCAAGACCATCCTGCCGTTGTTGCGCAATGCGGTGAAGATCGTGCTGGTGGTGATCTGCGCGATCACCACCATGGCCAACCTGGGCATCAATGTCGCACCGTTGCTGGCCGGTGCCGGTGTGGTCGGCCTGGCCATCGGTTTTGGCTCCCAGCAGTTGGTGCAGGACGTGATCACCGGCCTGTTCATCATCATTGAAGACACGCTGTCGATCGGCGATTGGGTAGTGCTCGACTCCGGCCATGCCGGCACCGTGGAAGGCCTGACCATCCGCACCCTGCGCCTGCGAGACGGCAAGGGGTTTGTGCACTCGGTGCCGTTCGGGCAGATCAAGGCGGTCACCAACCAGTCGCGGCAGTTTGCCTATGCGTTCTTCTCGGTGCAGTTCACCTACGACACCGACGTGGACAAGGCTGTGGAGCTGATCCGTGAGGCGGGGCAGTCGATCCGCGACGATGTGTTCCTCAAGTACAACCTGCAAGGTCCGCTGGAAGTGTTTGGGGTCGACAAGATGGACCTCAACGGCGTGGTGCTGACGGCGCAGTTCCGTACCGTGTCGGGCGGGCAATATGCTGTGAGCCGGGCATTTAACCAGCGCCTGAAAAAGCTTGTGGATAACTGTGATGAGGTGCACTTCGCGCAGACTTATCCACAGCAGGTTTGGCTGCCCAAGCGTTCGGCGCCTGTGGATGAGGCGGGTGAGGAGGTGCCGGGTGCGGTGGTGGTGACCGAGCAGCACAGGCCTCAATGATGTAATGACTGTTCCGGCCTCATCGCAGGCAAGCCAGCTCCCACCGTTGGAATGCATTCCCCTGTGGGAGCCGGGCTTGCCCGCGATGAGGCCGGCAAGGTCAACAGAGGGTTCAGCGCCTGATCAACCTCTCCTGCACCGCCTGCAAATCCTCCTCCAGCAACACCTGCTGCTTACCCGCGACCATCACCGCCGCCGGCAAGCCATCGCGATACACAATCCGGTTACCACTCACCGCAGGCACTTTGCTGCCCGGTAGCAAGGTGCCCACCAGGTTCAACGGGTCCGCCCCGCACACCGCAATCAAACTGCCGTCATGTGGGCGACGGCGTACCTCGCGTAACAGGGGAATCGCCTCCGGCAACGCAAACTGTTCCCCCGCCAAACCACTCACAAACCGCCCGCCGCGAATCTCACCCCGCGCTTCCAGGCGATGGAAGGTGCGCAGCAATTCGCGCCAGCTTGGCAGCCAGTCGGGCTCCCGCTCCAGCAACCGCCAGAACACCACGCCATAACGGCGCAGCAGGGTCATCGCCACATGCTCCAGGGTCTCGGCCGAATGCGGGCCGGCGGCGCTGGGCGAGCGGCGCAACAAGGCCCAGCGCCCGGCGTCGTCCATGCCGCCAATAAACGCCCCGCGCCCACGCCGGCTGCTGCGTGCCTGGCGTTTGCTGGCGGGCGTGGTCAAGGCCCGCAGCCCGGCAAAGCTGTCGGCATTCACCAGCCCCGCGCCCACCAGTTCCTGCAAGGCGGTTTCCAGTTCGCTGCGCAGCAGATGGGCTTCATGCACCAGTTCGTCGAAAAACAGCGCGCCGTGCTCACGCAGCGCCAGGTGGACTTTCTGCGCCTTGGGCGACAGCGTGGTGCTGTCGGTCGGTTCGGTCAGCCCGCTCCACAGCGGCACTTGGCTGCGCGGCAGCAACACCACCGGCGTACTGCGCAGTGCCAGGGCACCGGCCTTGTTGCTCAGGCGCGTCCATACCAGTTTGCCGCTGCGGCACAGGTCGTCGAGCCAGGTGGAGGAATAGTCCTTGAGCCGCGCACTGAGCAAGTCGCTGTCCCAGGCCGAGGTGGCGGCGGCGTAACCTTCGAACTGCCCGACAATCTGCGGCAACATTGCGCTGCCCTGGCCGCGAGTACCGTCGGACAGGTGCTGCCAATCGAACAGAAAGCGCATGAAATCCTGCAGCGCCACCGGCTCGATTTCCCGGCGCAGGCGCTTGACTGTGTAGCGATGGATACGCGCGAGCAAATGCCGCTCGCACCATTGTTCCTGGGTGGCGCCGGGGCTGAAACGGCCGCGCAGCACATAGCCTTCCTGCTCCAGGCGCGCAAGTGCCTGGCTGATATCCGCGACCGGCAGCGCCAACGGCGTGGCGATCTCGACCAGACTCAATGGGCCGAAACCGCCGAGGCGCGCGCGCAGCACTTCGGCCAGTGCATCGTCAAAGGTCCAGGGCTCATCGAAGCCCGGCAACAACGGCAAGTCATTCGGATAGATCGCTTGCAGGCAACTCAGGCGTTCCACCGCTACCCACAGGCCATTGTCCAGTTGATGGGCGCGCCCGCCCTTGGCCAAGGCATGCAACCACTCGGCCCATTGCGGCGTGACTTCGTTGTCGGCGATACAGGCCAGGCTCATCAGCGCTTCATGCATTTCATCCAGGCCATTGGGCGCGGGCCAGGCTTCTTCACGCACGCCGGCAATGGCCTCGGCGTCCAGCGCGCCGAGGTCGTCGGTACTGCGAGGGTCGCTCCAGCGACGGTTGAGCACGGCCTGGGTGCGGCGTTCCTCCAGCGGTGCGTCGTCGAGAAAAGTGTAGGGCCGCGCGCTGAGAATTTCGGCGGCCATGGGCGAGGGCGCAGGCAGGTCGCGGCTGATCAGGCGCACTTCGCCGCGCTCCATGCGCCGCAACAGCGTCAGCCAACCTTCGCTGTCCATGGCTTCGTGCAGGCAGTCGTCGAGGGTTTGCTCAACCAGCGGGTGTTCGGGGACTTCGCGCTCGCCGGCGAGGTTTTCCAGGCAGGCAATCTGGTCGGGAAACACGCTGGCGATCAGGTCTTCGCTTTTCATGCGCTGGATCTGCGGCGCCACCTTGCGCCCGCCGGTGTAGCGCGGCAACGCCAGGGCCACACCGGCATTCCAGCGCCAGCGCACGCCAAACAGCGGTGCATCCAATACGGCCTGAATCAGCAGGTGTTCGGCGCTGTTGCTGTTCACATAGCGCCACACTTCATCCAGCTCAAAACTGTGGCTGGTGGACAGCGACAGCACGATTGCATTCTCACTGGCGGCTGCCTGCAATTCAAAGTTGAACGTGCGGCAAAAACGCTTGCGCAGCGCCAGGCCCCACGCACGGTTGATGCGGCTGCCGAACGGCGTGTGGATGATCAACTGAGTGCCGCCGGACTCATCGAAAAACCGTTCCATGATCAATGTGTCCTGGGACGGTAATGCGCTCAGCGCCAGGCGCGCACGGGCCAGGTAATCAAGGATCTGCTCGGCGCTGGCGCGGTTCAGGCCAAGGCTGGCGGTGAGCCAGTCTTGCGCGGGTTGCAGGTCACCGGGCTTGGTGCTGAGCAGAGCGTCCAACTGCCCCTGAAAACGTGCGACTGCCGCCGACAACTCGTTGCTGCGCCCCGGTGCTTCACCCAGCCAGAAGGGGATGGTCGGCGGCTGGCCGTGGGCATCTTCGACACGTACCTTGCCGCTTTCTACCCGCAGGATTCTGTAGGACGTATTACCGAGCTGAAAGATATCCCCGGCGATGCTCTCCACCGCGAAGTCTTCGTTGACGCTGCCGATGTTCAGGCTCTGAGGCTCCAGCA
>NZ_VBVZ01000199.1 GCF_005863185.1 Pseudomonas edaphica | reverse complement strand
CCCTACTGCCCCGACCGAGCCTGGCTCGAGTTTGCTGTCCAGTTGACGGCCATCCTCAAGGGTCAGCTGCATTTCAATCTGATTCGCTGCCGCAAAGCGTGGTAGCACGCTGGCTTCGGTGCCATACCCAACGGGCTCCCACTTGCCGCTGTCAGCACCAGGCTTGGGCAGGTAAAAAGTATGCTTGTCCTGGAAAACCGCTGGAACATTCTCTTGGGTAAGCAGCACGGGGAACGCGGTGATCCTGGCTTTGCGTCGCCGCTCAAGAACACCGAGCTGTGCCATCAAACGGCTGTCATCCAAGGGCTCCAGCACCCGCGTCACGGAGGCTCCGGTGCCGGTTTCCTGAGCCCAGGCCACGCCCATCTTGTCGAGTTCTCTACGGTCTACATCGATCTGCCACAGCGACACTTCGATTGGTCGCTTGGGCTTGTCCAACTCCGCCACCAGTTCCTCTATCACCTTGACCTGATCAGGCTTGCCCTTGATCAGCAAGCTGTTGGAGTCCGGGTAGGCCATCACCAACAGGCTCTTGTCAGCCAGCAAACCCGGAGGGCGCTGCCTGGCATCCTTCTGCTCGATAGCCAGCAGGTTCTCGATCATCGTGGCCATGCCCGGTACATTGACCTTGTCGTCACCCATGACGTACTGACGGTCTGCCACATGGGTGTTGAACACCTGCACCACACCGAAGGCCTGTTTACCGACACGCACTTCGGTGCGCGGCCTGTCCATCAGTTGGGCCAGGTGCAACACCTGGTTCACATAATTAGGTGGCCCGGACACATAGAACGTGCGCGCGCCGCTCTCTCTGAGCGGATAACGTGATTCATCAAGCCCCGAACGGCGCATGAACCCGCGCAACCTGTCGACCGGAATGTGCCGCAGCGCAACCGCCGAGCTTTTTGCTTCGCTGGCGTCATACAGGTAAAGCACCTGCCCGTCGCTGTACCAGATCAGGCCCTGCTGCTCGGCGACGGTTGCGAGGGTCTGCTGCGCAGCCTCCAGATCGAAGGTGCCGCAAATGCGTTTACGCGCCGCTTCGCGGCTGACAACGACGGGCACCCCCAAAGAATGCGACAACGCACTGAAAAAGGTATGCAGGCTTTCATCCCGGGCTTCGTAGCTTGCGCCCCAGGCGCAGGCATTGGCCCACAGCAACGCACCGCACAGCAGCCAGCGGCATAGCCAGGGAGAGCTCATCGGTGATAGCTCATCAGGGTCGGTGAATCGATAGGCAACTTGGGTGTTCCTGGCAGTCGGGCGCAAAGAAGCGGCCATACTGAAAGGCACTCGAGTTTCAATCTTGATGGAAAGGTGACGGCAGGCTCCATCCGCCGCCCCGTGGCATGTGCCTTGCTACGGACTCTGCATCAAAGCCCGCGCCAACGTCGGAGCAGGCTTACAGACAAAGGCGTCGTTACCCGGCAATGGCTTGTACTGCCATGCGAAGGAGCGATGCTTTTTTTTTGACAGAAAAGGTAGGTGTTGATGAACGACTCGGTCGGCAACAGCCCGGTGAACACCCCACTGGCGTGGGTCAACGGCAGTGACGCCCCGGAAAAGAGCAGCCTGGACCTGGGTTTCATGGCACTCACCGACTGCGCTTCATTGGTGGTCGCCGCCACCCAGGGATTTGCCCAACCCTACGGCCTGACGCTGAACCTCAAGCGCCAATCCTCCTGGGCCAGCCTGCGCGACAAACTGGTCAGCGGTGAACTGGACGCCGCCCACAGCCTGTACGGGTTGATCTATGCCGTACACCTGGGCATTGGCGGCGTGGCGCCCACCGACATGGCGGTACTGATGGGGCTCAACCAGAACGGCCAGAGCATCAACCTGTCCCACGGCCTGCAACAGCAGGGCGTGACCACTCCTGAGGCACTCGACCGCCACGTGCACCAAAGCCGAACAAAGCTGACGTTCGCCCAGACATTTCCCACAGGCACCCACGCCATGTGGCTGTATTACTGGCTGGCGAGCCAAGGCATTCACCCGTTGCAAGATGTAGACAGTGTGGTGGTGCCGCCACCGCAGATGATCGCGCACCTGCAAGCCGGGCGCATCGACGGTTTTTGTGTCGGTGAGCCTTGGTGCGCCAGCGCGGTCAAGCAAAACCAGGGGTTCACCCTGGCCACTACCCAGTCGATCTGGCCAAACCACCCAGAAAAAGTGCTCGGCTGCACCCAGGCGTTCGTCGATCACTACCCAAACACCGCCCGCGTACTGGTTATGGCGATCCTCGAGGCCAGCCGTTTTATCGAACAAAGCCAGGAAAACCGCCGCTCCACCGCACAACTGCTCAGCGCTCGCGAGTACCTCGATGCCCCGCTCGACTGCATCGAACCCCGCTTGCTGGGGGCTTATGACGACGGCCTCGGCAACCAGTGGCAAGACCCGCACGCCCTGCGCTTTTTTGCTGATGGCGAGGTGAACCTGCCGTACCTCTGCGATGGCATGTGGTTCATGACCCAGTTTCGACGTTGGGGCCTGCTGCGCGAAGACCCGGACTACCTGGGCGTGGCTCGCCAGGTGCAGCAACTGGACCTGTATCGCCAGGCCGCGACTGCCGTTGGCGTCCCGGCCAACGCCCAAGACATGCGCAGCAGCCTGTTGATCGACGGCAAGATCTGGGACGGCTCCGACCCCGCCGCCTACGCCCGCAGCTTCCGCCTGCATGCCCTGGCGGACCTTACCAGCCGCCAGGCACTGCGCTGACAGGACCACGACTATGTTACGAATCCTGTTGATCAACGACACCCCGCGCAAGGTCGGGCGCCTCAAAGCCGCTTTGACCGAGGCCGGTTTCGAGGTGATCGATGAGTCCGGCTTGACCATCGACTTGCCGGCGCGCGTCGAAACGGTGCGCCCGGACGTGATCCTGATCGATACCGAGTCACCCGGTCGCGATGTGATGGAGCAAGTGGTGCTGGTCAGCCGCGACCAGCCGCGACCCATCGTGATGTTCACCGATGAGCACGACCCCAATGTGATGCGCCAGGCGATCAAGTCAGGGGTCAGCGCCTACATCGTCGAAGGCATTCAGGCCCAGCGCCTGCAGCCGATTCTCGACGTGGCCATGGCCCGCTTTGAAAGCGACCAGGCCTTGCGCGCCCAGCTCCAGGCCCGTGACCAACAGTTGGCCGAGCGCAAGCGCATCGAGTTGGCCAAGGGCATGCTGATGAAAATGAAGCACTGCAATGAGGAAGAGGCCTACACCCTGATGCGCCGCCAGGCCATGAGCCGCCAGCAGAAATTGATCCAGGTGGCCGAGCAGATCATCGCCATGAGTGAGCTGCTCGGCTGAACTGGCGCAGCTCTTGCTAAGCACTTATTACAGGTAGCCAACGGCGGTTGCCCCTTTTACGACAAAGACGTCGCCCATCCGGTTTGCACTCGCGAACTCGATGGCGGCGTTTTTTTTCGTTTTGGCCCCGGCGATTGGGGCCAACAGGCCTTCTGACAAGACCCCCAACCGTTGAGGTGCGTGATGAAATCAAGCTTCTGGAAATCCGGGCACACCCCGACCCTGTTTGCCGCGTTCCTGTATTTCGACCTGAGCTTCATGGTCTGGTACCTGCTGGGGCCACTGGCGGTGCAGATTGCCGCCGACCTGCACCTGACCACCCAGCAACGCGGCCTGGTGGTGGCCACGCCAATCCTGGCAGGCGCGGTGCTGCGCTTTTTGATGGGCATGCTGGCCGACAAGCTGTCACCCAAGACCGCCGGGCTGATCGGCCAGGTGATTGTGATCGCCGCCCTGTTCGGCGCCTGGAAACTCGGCATCCATAGCTACGAGCAAGCGCTGTTGCTGGGCGTGTTCCTGGGCATGGCCGGTGCATCCTTTGCAGTCGCCCTGCCCTTGGCCTCCCAGTGGTATCCGGCTGAGCACCAAGGCAAGGCCATGGGTATTGCCGGCGCCGGCAACTCCGGCACCGTGTTTGCCGCCTTGCTGGCGCCGGTACTGGCCGCCGCATTTGGCTGGAGCAATGTGTTCGGCTTCGCGCTGATCCCGCTGGTGCTGACACTGATCGTGTTCGCGTGGCTCGCGCGTAATGCGCCCGAGCGCCCGAAAGCCAAGTCCATGGCCGACTATTTCAAAGCCCTGGGCGACCGCGACAGCTGGTGGTTCATGTTCTTCTACAGCGTGACGTTCGGCGGCTTTATCGGCCTGGCCAGCGCCCTGCCCGGCTACTTCAACGACCAGTACGGCCTGAGCCCGGTGACCGCCGGCTACTACACCGCCGCCTGTGTGTTTGGCGGCAGCTTGATGCGCCCATTGGGCGGCGCGCTGGCCGACCGCTTCGGTGGGATTCGCACCCTGCTCGGCATGTACGGCGTGGCAGCGATTTGCATCGCCGCCGTGGGTTTCAACCTGCCAAGTTCCTACGCCGCACTGGCGCTTTTCGTCTGCACCATGCTCGGCCTCGGTGCAGGTAATGGCGCGGTGTTCCAACTGGTGCCCCAGCGTTTTCGCCGCGAAATAGGCGTGATGACCGGCCTGATCGGCATGGCGGGCGGCATTGGCGGCTTTGCTCTGGCGGCAGGCATGGGCGCGATCAAACAGAGCACCGGCAGTTATCAGCTGGCCTTGTGGTTATTTGCCAGCCTTGGCGTGTTGGCCTGGTTCGGCCTGCACGGCGTCAAGCGTCGCTGGAGAACCACGTGGGGCTCGGCCGCCGTGACCGCCGCACGCGTCTGATGAGCCTGCAACTGAGCGTCGCCCAGGCCAGCGCCATCGGCCCGCGGGCAGAAAACCAGGACGCCCTGCGGGTGGTCACGCCCATGCCGGAACTGGCCGCAAGCAAGGGTTACCTGTGCGCCATCGCCGATGGCGTCAGCCAATGCGCCGACGGTGGCCTGGCCGCCCGTTCAACCTTGCAGGCGCTGGCCCTGGACTACTACGCCACGCCGCAAACCTGGGGCGTGGCCCAGGCACTGGAGCGACTGTTACTGGCACAGAACCGCTGGTTGCAGGCCAACGGCGGTGGCCAGCCGCTGCTGACCACCCTCAGCGCCCTGGTATTTCGCGGCCAGCGCTTCACCCTGGCGCATGTGGGGGATTGCCGGGTGTATCGCTGGCTGGACGGCGAGTTGCAGCGCATCACGCAAGACCATGTGTGGGAACAACCGGGCATGCAGCATGTGCTCAAGCGCGCCCTCGGCCTGGATCAGCACCTGGTGCTGGACTTTCTCGACGGTGAACTGCGCGAAGGCGAGTGCTTCCTGCTGCTCAGCGATGGCGTGTGGGCCACGTTGGGCGACCACAGCATCAGCGCGATCCTGCGCGAACAAACCAATCTCGATGTGGCGGTGAACACGCTCGTCAGTGCCGCACACCTGGCCGCCAGCCAGGACAATGCCAGCGCGCTGCTGGTGCGTATCGACCAGCTAGGCGCCGCGACCCTGGGCGATGCGCTGGTGCAGTTGCAGCAATGGCCGCTGCCACCGCCCCTGAAGGCCGGGCAACGCTTTGAAGGCTGGCAGGTTGAAAGCCTGCTGGCGCAAAGCCGACAGTCATTGCTGTACCGCGTGCGCGATGCCCAGCAACAAGCTTGGCTGTTGAAAACCTTGCCGCTCAACCGCGACGATGACAACGACGCCGGCCAAGCCTTGCTGTCGGAAGAATGGTTTCTGCGACGAGTGGCCGGGCGCGCGTTTCCTGAAGTGCATGCGGCCAGTGGGCGTCAGCATTTGTACTACGTGATGCGTGAATATTCGGGGCAGACCCTCGCGCAGCTGTTCCAGCAGCAAGGCCCGCTGCCCTTGGCGCAATGGCAGTCCATTGCCGAGCGTTTGCTGCGGGCAGTGGGCCTTCTGCATCGACGGCAGATCCTGCACCGTGACATCAAGCCGGAAAACCTGCTGCTGGGCGATGATGGCGAATTACGCGTGCTGGATTTCGGCCTGGCCTACTGCCCGGGGCTTTCCGAGGACCGCGCCCATTTGCTGCCCGGCACCCCAAGTTTTATCGCGCCCGAAGCCTTCAGTGGCGAACGTCCTACGCCGCAACAGGATTTATACAGTATCGGTGTCACGCTCTATTACCTGCTGACCGGGCATTACCCCTACGGTGAAATCGAAGCTTTCCAGCGGCCACGTTTCACCCAGCCCGTCAGCGCCAGTCGTTACCGCCCCGATTTACCGGACTGGTTGCCGTTGAGCCTGGAACGCGCTGTGGCCGCACAGCCCGCAGAACGTTATGAAACCGCCGAGGAATGGTTGCTGGTGCTGGAACAGGCCGACCGCCGTGAATTGAGCGTACGACCCAAACCGTTGCTGGAGCGCGAGCCGCTCAAGGTCTGGCAAACCCTGGCGACCGTCTCGCTGCTGGTCAATCTGGTGCTGCTGTACTGGCTGCTGCACCACTAGGGGGCGAATTCCCACGCAATATCGATGGGAATCCCAATAAAACGGGCGTCCGGCGACTTGGCACAACCGCTGCATTAGCTTCATCAACAACTCACATATAGCCGCCCCTTCAACGTCGAAGGGTCGAGCTTCCCGAGAGAACGGGACCGGACAAAGGTGTCCTCGCCAGGTAACTGGTGGGGGCGCCTTTTTTTGTTTGCGCACGATTTGTCGAGCCATTGCGGAGAACGACATGAAGAAACTCAAACTGGTGATGATCGGCAACGGCATGGCCGGGGTTCGCACCCTTGAAGAATTGCTCAAGCTGAGCAGCGACCTGTACGACATCACGGTGTTCGGCGCCGAGCCCCACACCAACTACAACCGCATCCTGCTGTCACCGGTGCTGGCCGGCGAGCAGACCTTCGAAGAGATCGTGCTCAACGACCTCGACTGGTACCTGGACAACCACATCAAGCTGTTGCTCAACCGCAAAGTGGTGCAGATCGACCGCGTAAGACGCATCGTCATCGCTGAGGACGGCAGCGAGGCCGAGTACGATCGTCTGTTGATTGCCACCGGCTCGACGCCTTTTATCCTGCCAATCCCCGGCAATACCTTGCAGGGTGTGATCGGCTACCGCGACATCGCCGACACCCAGGCCATGATCGACACCGCCAGGACCCACAAGCACGCGGTGGTCATCGGCGGTGGCCTGCTCGGCCTGGAAGCCGCCAACGGCCTGATGTTGCGCGGCATGCACGTGACCGTGGTGCACATCGGCGAATGGCTGCTGGAGCGCCAGCTGGACAAAACCAGCGGCCAGTTGCTGCAAACCGAACTGGAAAGCCGTGGCCTGGTGTTTCGCCTGTGCGAGCAAACCCAAGCCCTGCACGACGCCGGCAATGGTCGTGTCGGCTCGGTGCAGTTCAAGAATGGCGACATCATCCCCGCCGACTTGGTGGTGATGGCCGCCGGCATCCGCCCCAACACCGAACTGGCAGAGAAATCCGGCATCCCCTGCAACCGTGGGATTCTGGTCAATGACACTCTGCAAACCTACGACCCGCGCATCTATGCCATCGGCGAGTGCGCCAGCCACCGTGGGATCGCCTACGGCCTGGTGGCGCCGCTGTTCGAACAGGCCAAGGTCTGCGCCAATCACCTGGCCCAGTTGGGCTTTGCCACTTACAAAGGCTCGGTGACCTCGACCAAGCTGAAGGTCACCGGTATCGACCTGTTTTCCGCCGGGGATTTCATGGGTGGCGAAGGCACTGAGACCATCACCCTCTCCGACCCGATTGGCGGCGTGTACAAGAAGCTGGTGATCAAGGACGACATCCTGGTTGGCGCGTGCCTGTACGGCGATACCGCCGACGGTGGTTGGTATTTCCGCCAGATCCGTGAGAACCACGCGATTGGCGAGATTCGTGATCACCTGATGTTTGGCGAAAATGCTTTAGGCGATGTCGGCCACCAAGGCCAGGACAAAGCCATGAGCATGGCCGACAGCGCTGAAGTCTGCGGCTGCAACGGCGTGTGCAAAGGCACCATCGTCAAGGCGATTCAGGAGCACGGGCTGTTCAGCGTTGACGATGTGAAGAAGCACACCAAAGCCGCCAGCTCCTGCGGATCCTGCGCCGGGCTGGTGGAACAGATCCTGATCAACACCGTGGGCGGCGCCGCCGACGTCAAACCCAAAAGCGAAAAAGCCATCTGCGGCTGCAGCGACCTCAACCATGGGCAAATCCGCCAGGCGATCCGCGACCAGCACCTGCTGACCATCGCCGGCACCATGAGCTACCTGAACTGGCGCACCCCCAACGGCTGCGCGACCTGCCGCCCGGCCCTGAACTATTACCTGATCTCCACCTGGCCCGGCGAGGCCAAGGACGACCCGCAATCGCGCCTGATCAACGAACGCGCCCACGCCAATATTCAGAAAGACGGCACCTACTCCGTAGTCCCACGGATGTGGGGCGGCGTGACCAATCCGTCGGAGTTGCGGCGCATTGCCGATGTGGCCGACAAGTACAACGTGCCAATGGTCAAGGTCACCGGTGGCCAGCGTATCGACCTGCTGGGCATCAAGAAACAGGATTTGCCCGGTGTGTGGAAGGACCTCGACATGCCCTCCGGCCACGCCTATGGCAAATCCATCCGCACCGTAAAGACCTGCGTAGGCAGCGAGTTCTGTCGCTTTGGCACGCAGAACTCCACGCAGTTGGGCATCGAACTGGAGCACGACCTGTTCAATATGTGGTCGCCGCACAAGGTCAAGCTGGCGGTGTCCGGTTGCCCACGCAATTGCTCTGAAGCGGGCATCAAGGACGTCGGCATTATCGGCGTCGACTCCGGGTGGGAGATGTACATCGGCGGCAACGGCGGGATCAAGACCGAAGTCGCGGAGTTTTTCGTCAAGCTGAAAACTGCCGAAGAGGTGCGTGAATACAACGGCGCGTTCCTGCAGCTGTATCGCGAAGAGGCTTTCTACCTCGAGCGCACCGTGCATTACCTGCAACGGGTAGGCATGGAACACATCAAGAAAGCCGTTCTGGAAGACCCGGCCCGGCGCCAGGCCCTCAACGAGCGCCTGCAATTCTCGCTGTCATTCGAACAAGACCCGTGGAAAGAACGCCTGGAACAGCCGCTGCTGAAAAAGGAATTCGAGGTCATCCCCGTCAAACAGCTGGAGGTGTCGGCATGAACTGGCTGGATATCTGCGCCCTCGATGAAATCAACGCCCTGGGCTCGCGCATCATCAATGGGCCAAAAGGCGATATTGCGATTTTTCGTACCAGTGACGATGAGGTTTTCGCACTCGATGACCGCTGCCCACACAAAGGCGGGCCGCTGTCCCAAGGCTTGATCTACGGCAAGCGCGTGGCCTGCCCGCTGCACAATTGGCAGATCGACCTGGCGTCGGGTGAAGCCCAGGCGCCGGACATCGGCTGCGCCCATCATCACCCCGCCCGCGTAGAAAACGGCCGGGTGATGCTGGCCCTGCGGGACGCCGGTTGATGAACCGCCAGACCACCGCGTCCACCTGCTGTTACTGCGGCGTGGGTTGCGGCGTGCTGATCGAGCATGACGGGGTGCAGATCCTGGGTATGCAAGGCGACCCGAACCACCCGGCCAACTTCGGCAAGTTGTGCAGCAAGGGTTCGAGCCTGCACCTGACCGGCGACCTGACCGCCCGTGCCTTGTACCCGGAACTGCGCCTGGGCAAAGGCCTGTCCCGCGCCCGCACCGACTGGGACACCGCCCTGGACCACGCGGCCAACGTGTTCGCCGACACCCTTGCCGAACATGGACCGGACAGCGTGGCGTTTTACATCTCTGGCCAGTTGCTGACCGAGGACTACTACAGCTTCAACAAGCTGGCCCGCGCGCTGGTGGGCACCAACAATATCGATAGCAATTCGCGGCTGTGCATGTCTTCGGCAGTGGTCGGCTACAAGCGCAGCCTGGGCGCCGATGCGCCGCCGTGCAGCTATGAAGACCTGGAGCTGT
>NZ_VBVZ01000198.1 GCF_005863185.1 Pseudomonas edaphica | reverse complement strand
CCCTGCCCCAGGAAACCAAGGACTACGTGCCCAAGTTCCTGGCGCTGTCCCAAGTGGTGCTGGCCCCCGAGGCCTATGGCGTCAACCTGAGCCCGATTGCCAACACGCCGTACTTCGAAGTGGTTGAAGTCAAGCAAAGCATGGACCTGTCCCGGGTTGCCGCGCTGGCCGAGATCGACGAAGACGAACTGTTCCAGCTCAACCCGGCCCTGAAACAACGCACCACCCTGGACGGCCCGCAGCATTTGCTCGTGCCAAGCTCCAAGGCGCAGTTGCTCACCAGCACCCTTTCGACGATGAAGCCCGAAGAATTGCTGGCGATGCGCCCGAAAAAGCAGGTGTTCGACGAAGTTGAGAGCACACGGGTGGCCGGGCGTACCCGCAACTACAAGGTCCGCAGTGGCGACAACCTCACGCTGATCGCCAAGGCGAACAAGGTCGATGTACATGACCTGCAGCGCTGGAACAAACTCAATGGCCAGGCCCTAAAGGTCGGCCAGACCCTGGTGATGCAGGACACCCGCAAACTGGTGGCCAGCAGCAAGAAACCGGTGCAGTACAAGGTCAAGAAAGGTGACTCGCTGTACATCGTCGCCAAGCGCTTCAACGTCGAGATGCAACATCTCAAGCGTTGGAACCCGCGTACTGGCCAGGCACTCAAGCCAGGCCAGATGCTGGTGGTTTCCGGGCCTAGATAAAGTCCCGTGGGGACTGGCTTGTGTGGGAGCTGGCTTGCCTGCGATGCAAACACCTCGGTGTGTCAGGCACACCGAGTTGATGCTATCGCAGGCAAGCCAACTCCCACATTTGATCTTCACCCAATCCGATACCTTCCCAACCCTGACCCCAGTGTTTTCAGCGACCTTTTTCCAACCGGAACAAGCTGTTACTGTACCGATCATAAAGCCCAAGCCGCCTGGATCGGATCTCTGACTTGAAGCGTCCCCTCCTTCTACTAATAAGTCTGGCCTTGAGCTTTGCTGCGAACGCGACGATTACCGAGAGCCACGGTTACACGCAGTTCGGCACACTCAAGTACCCGGCCAAATTCACCCACTTCGACTGGGTAAACCCTGCAGCGCCCAAAGGCGGGACATTGCGGGTCATGGCATTTGGCACCTTCGACACCCTCAACCCCTACACCTTCAAGGGCACCAGCCCGGTTTCCACGCCCAATTTCCTGCAATACGGCGTCAACGAGCTGAACGAGCCGCTGATGGTCGGCACCGGCCAGTACGCGCCGTCCGGTGACGAGCCCACCTCCAGCTACGGGCTGATTGCCCAATCGGTGGAGTACAGCGAGGACCGCAGTTGGGTGGTGTTTAACCTGCGCCCGGAAGCGCGCTTCCATGATGGCAAGCCGATCACCGCTTATGACGTGGCATTTTCCTATCGCACCCTGCTCACCGAAGGCCACCCGCAGTACCGCACCAACCTGCAGGAAGTGGCGCGGGTCGACATTCTCAACCGCCATCGCATCCGTTTTGTGTTCAAACGCGCCGGCAACCCACTGCTGATCCTGCGCCTGGGCGAACTGCCGGTTCTGCCCCAGCATTACTGGAAGAACCGCGACTTCAAGGCCACCACCTTCGAGCCGCCTTTGGGCAGCGGGCCGTATCGCATCACCAAGGTCACCCCGGGCCGCCAGCTGGTGTTCGAGCGGGTCAAGGATTACTGGGGCAAAGACCTGCCGGTCAACCAGGGTTTCTACAACTACGACAAGGTCGAAGTGGAGTTCTACCGCGACAGCGACGTGGCCTTCGAAGCCTTCAAGGCCGGTGAATTCGACCTCTATATCGAACACCAGGCCAAGAACTGGGCCACCGGCTACAACTTCCCCGCGGTCAACCGCGGCGACGTGATCAAGGCGCAGATCGCCCACCAGATCCCGACCCAGAGCCAGGGCTTGTTCATGAACACGCGGCGGCCGATCTTCAGCCAGACCAAAGTGCGTGAAGCCCTGGGGTTGATGTTCGATTTTGAATGGACCAACCGCACCCTGTTCAGCAGCGCCTATAAACGCACGCTCAGTTACTACCCCAACAGTGAGTTTTCTGCGACCGGCGTGCCAGTGGGGCATGAATGGCTGATGCTCTCGCCCTACCGCGACCAGTTGCCGCCCAACCTGTTCACTCAAGCCTTCAGCCTGCCGCAGACCGACGGCCGCGGCATCCCGCGCGAGACGTTGCGCCGCGCCCTGGCCTTGCTCGGCGAAGCGGGCTGGAAACTCTCAGACCAGCGGCTGCTCGACAGCAAGGGCCATCCGCTGCGCTTCGAGATTCTGCTGGTCAACCCGAACCTTGAACGCATCCTGCAGCCCTACGTCGAAAACCTCAAAAGTATCGGCATCGACGCGCGCCTGCGCACGGTTGACCGGGCGCAATACAAGCAGCGCCTGGATCAGTTCGACTACGACATGATCCTGATCACCCTCAACCAGACCTTGAGCCCGGGCCTTGAGCAGTGGCAGTACTTCCACTCCAGCCAGGCGGCCATCAAGGGCAGCAAAAACTACGCCGGCATCGCCAACCCGGTGGTCGACCACCTGCTCGACCAACTGCTGGCGGCGCAGACCCGCGAAGAACAATTGGCCGCCGGCCGCGCCCTCGACCGGGTGCTGCTGTGGCAGCACTACAGTATTCCCAACTGGTACCTCAACTATCATCGCTTGGCGTACCGCAACCGGTTCGCCTTTGTCACCACGCCGCCCTACAGCCTGGGCTTGAGCGCGTGGTGGCTTAAAGCTTCGGAGAAAGCCCAATGATGACCTTGCGCACCGCCCTGTTTGGCGCCTTGTTAGCGTGCGGCGCAGCCAATGCCGCGCCGCAACATGCGCTGACCCTGTACAGCGAGCCACCCAAGTACCCCGCCGACTTCAAGCATTTCGACTATGTAAACCCCGACGCGCCCAAGGGCGGCACCTTCCGTGAATCGAGCATGGGCGGCTTCGACAGCCTCAACCCCTACATCAGCAAGGGCGTGCCCGCAGACAACCTGCCGCTGATCTACGACACCCTGGCCATGCAAAGCCTGGACGAGCCCGTCACCGAATACGGCCTGGTGGCCGGCAAGATCGAAAAGGCTCCGGACAACAGCTGGGTGCGCTTCTACCTGCGCCCCGAAGCGCGCTTCCATGATGGCCATCCGATCCGGGCCGAAGACGTGGTGTTCACCTTCCAGGCGCTGATCAAGGACGGTTCGCCGCTCTACCGCAACTACTACGCCGACGTCGACGAAGTGGTCGCCGAAGACCCGCTGCGTGTGCTGTTCAAGTTCAAGCGCACCAATAACCGTGAATTACCGTTGATCCTCGGCCAACTGCCGGTATTGCCCAAGCATTGGTGGGCAACGCGCGACTTTGCCAAGGGCAACCTGGAAATACCGCTGGGCAGTGGCCCGTACAAGGTTGCCGAGGTCAAACCCGGGCGCATGGTGCGCTATGAGCGGGTCAAGGATTACTGGGCCAAGGACCTGCCGGTAACCCAGGGCTTCTACAACTTCGACAACCGCATCACCGACTACTACCGTGACAGCACCGTGGCCCTGGAAGCCTTGAAAGCCGGGCAGTTCGACTATTGGCTGGAGTTCAGCGCCAAGAACTGGGCCAACGCCTACAACATTCCGGCCGTGGCCCAGGGTCGGTTGATCAAGGAAGAAATTCCCAACGGCAATCCCACCGGCATGCAAGGGTTTGTGTTCAATACGCGCAAGCCGATGTTCCAGGATGTGCGGGTACGCAAGGCCATCAGCCTGCTGCTGGATTTCGAGTGGAGCAACAAACAGCTGTTCAATGGCGCCTACACCCGCACCCGCAGCTACTTCGAAAACTCGGAAATGGCCGCCACCGGCCTGCCCGGCCCGGCGGAAACCGCCATCCTGGCGCCGTTTCGCGACAAGATCCCTGCCGAAGTCTTCACCCAAGCCTTCGAGCCGGCCAAGACCGACGGCAGCGGCATGATCCGCACCCAGCAGCGTGAGGCTTACCAGCTGTTGCAGGAGGCTGGCTGGAAGATCGTCGACGACAAAATGGTCGACACCACCGGCAAACCGGTGACCATCGAATTCCTGCTTGCCCAGACCGAGTTTGAGCGGGTATTGCTGCCATTCAAGCGCAACCTGGCCGACCTCGGAATCAACCTGGTGATCCGCCGCGTTGACGTTTCGCAGTACATCAACCGCCTGCGTTCGCGGGACTTCGACATGCTGGTGGGCAGCTTCCCGCAGTCCACCTCGCCGGGTAACGAGCAGCGCGAATTCTGGTCGTCCGCCGCCGCCGACAAATCCGGCAGCCGCAACTACATGGGTCTCAAGGATCCGGTGGTCGACCAACTCGTCGAAGAACTGATCAACGCCGACTCGCGCCAAAGCCTGGTCGACCACGCCAAGGCGCTGGATCGGGTCTTGCAGTTTGGCTACTACGTGATCCCCAACTGGCACATCAAGACTTACCGCGTGGCGTACTGGGATCACTTGGGCCACCCCAAAGTCCCCCCACGCTACGACGTCGGCACGGCCACCTGGTGGGCCAAACCTGAAGTCAAACCTGCCGTCGACACTGTCCAGAGCGCCGATCCGGCGAGCGGAGGCGATTAAATGCTGGCCTATATTGTTCGCCGCCTGTTGCTGATCATCCCCACGCTGTTCGGGATCCTGCTGATCAACTTCATCATCATCCAGGCCGCCCCCGGTGGCCCGGTGGAGCAGATGATCGCCAAGCTCGAAGGGTTCGACGGCGCCACCAGCCGCATTGCCGGTGGCGGCGCCGAGGTCTCGGTGGCCGGTTCCAGCTACCGCGGCGCCCAGGGCCTGGACCCGGCGCTGATCAAGGAAATCGAAAAGATGTACGGCTTCGACAAGTCGGCGCCGGAACGCTTGTGGATCATGGTCAAGAACTATGCACGACTGGATTTTGGCGACAGCTTCTTTCGCGACGCCAAGGTCATCGACCTGATCAAGGAAAAGATGCCAGTGTCCATCTCCCTCGGGTTATGGAGCACGCTGATCATGTACCTGGTGTCGATCCCGCTGGGCATCGCCAAGGCCACGCGGCACGGTAGCCACTTTGACGTGTGGACCAGTTCGGCGATCATCGTCGGCTATGCCATCCCGGCGTTTTTGTTCGCGATCCTGCTGATCGTGGTGTTTGCCGGCGGCAGTTACCTGGACTGGTTCCCCTTGCGTGGGCTGACCTCCAACAACTTCGAAGAACTGAGCTTTGGCGGCAACTTCGCGACCATGACCCTGCTGACCAAAAACAGCTTCCTCGACGAAATCAACAAACAGTACGTGGTCACCGCCAAAGCCAAAGGCCTGACCAACCACCGCGTGCTCTACGGCCATGTGTTTCGTAACGCCATGCTGCTGGTGATTGCCGGTTTCCCCTCGGCATTTATCGGGATTTTCTTCACCGGTTCGCTGTTGGTCGAGGTGATCTTTTCCCTCGATGGCCTGGGCCTGATGAGCTTTGAAGCGGCGATCAACCGCGATTATCCGGTGGTGTTCGGCACGCTGTTTATCTTCACCTTGCTGGGGCTGATCGTGAAGCTGATCGGCGACCTCACCTACACCCTGGTCGATCCGCGTATCGACTTTGCCAGCCGGGAGCATTGAGATGAACCTGTCCCCCCTCAATCGCCGCCGGTTCGAGCGTTTCAAAGCCAACAAACGTGGCTGGTGGTCGCTGTGGCTGTTCCTGATTCTGTTCGTGCTCAGCCTGGGCGCCGAGTTGATCGCCAACGATAAACCGCTGGCAGTCCATTACGACGGTGGCTGGTATTTCCCGGCGCTTAAACGCTACCCGGAGACCACCTTTGGCGGCGAATTCCCGCTGGAGGCCAACTACAAAAGCCCGTATATCCAGGAACTGCTCAAGGCCAAGGACGCCTGGACGCTGTGGGCGCCCATCCCGTTCAGCTACCAGAGCATCAACTACGACCTGAAAGTCCCCGCGCCAGCGCCGCCGTCTTCGGTGAACCTGCTGGGCACCGACGACCAGGGCCGCGATGTGCTGGCGCGAGTGATCTACGGCTTTCGTGTGTCGGTGCTGTTTGCCCTGACGCTGACCGTGCTCAGCTCGATCATCGGCGTCATCGCTGGCGCCTTGCAGGGTTTCTATGGCGGCTGGGTCGACCTGGCCGGCCAGCGTTTCCTGGAGATCTGGTCGGGTTTGCCGGTGCTGTACCTGCTGATCATCCTCGCCAGCTTTGTGCAGCCCAACTTCTGGTGGCTGCTGGGCATCATGTTGCTGTTTTCGTGGATGAGCCTGGTGGACGTGGTGCGCGCCGAGTTCCTGCGCGGGCGCAACCTGGAATATGTACGTGCCGCCCGAGCGCTGGGCATGCAGAACGGCGCGATCATGTTCCGGCATATCCTGCCCAATGCCATGGTCTCGACCATGACGTTCATGCCGTTCATCCTCACCGGTGCCATTGGCACCCTCACCGCCCTGGATTTTCTCGGTTTCGGCCTGCCGGCCGGTTCGCCGTCCCTGGGCGAACTGGTGGCCCAGGGCAAATCCAACCTGCAAGCGCCGTGGCTGGGCATGAGTGCGTTTGCCGTGTTGGCGATCATGTTGAGTTTGCTGGTGTTTATCGGCGAGTCCGCTCGCGATGCCTTCGACCCGAGGAAATGAGATGAATCAGGACAATCTGATCGAAGTCCGCGACCTCTGCGTCGAGTTCGTCACCGGCGAGCATCACCATCGCGTGGTCAACAATGTCAGCTTCGATATCAAGCGCGGCGAAACCCTGGCGCTGGTCGGCGAAAGCGGCTCGGGCAAATCGGTGACCGCCCACTCGATCCTGCGCCTGTTGCCCTACCCGCTGGCGCGGCACCCGGCCGGCACCATCAGCTATTCCGGGCATGATCTGCTGACCCTCAAAGAGAAAACCATCCGGCATATTCGCGGCAACCGCATTGCGATGATCTTCCAGGAGCCAATGACCTCGTTGAACCCACTGCATTCGATCGAGAAGCAGATCAACGAAGTGCTCGGCCTGCACAAAGGCCTGACCGGTAAAGTCGCGACCCGGCGCACCCTGGAACTGCTTGAACTGGTGGGCATCCCCGAGCCGCACAAGCGCCTCAAAGCCCTGCCCCACGAACTGTCAGGCGGCCAGCGCCAGCGGGTGATGATCGCCATGGCCCTGGCCAACGAGCCCGAACTGCTGATCGCCGACGAACCGACCACGGCCCTCGACGTCACCGTGCAATTGAAGATCCTGGAACTGCTCAAAGAGCTGCAGGCCCGGCTGGGCATGGCATTGCTGCTGATCAGCCATGACTTGAACCTGGTGCGGCGCATCGCCCATCGTGTGTGTGTGATGCAGCAGGGTTGCATCGTTGAACAGGCTGATTGCGAGACGCTGTTTCAGTCGCCCCAGCACCCTTACACCCAGGAACTGCTGGCGGCGGAGCCCAGCGGTGGGCCAGCCAGTAACGAGGTCGGGCCGCCACTCTTGGAAGTCGACGACCTGAAGGTCTGGTTCCCGATCAAAAAGGGCTTTTTGCGCAACACCGTCGATTACGTCAAGGCCGTGGACGGCATCAACTTCAGCCTGCCCCAGGGCCAGACGCTGGGCATCGTCGGTGAAAGCGGCTCGGGCAAGTCCACCCTGGGCCTGGCGATTCTGCGCTTGATCGCAAGCAAAGGCGGGATTCGCTTCGAAGGCCAGCAACTTGACCGCTTGACTCAGCAACAGGTGCGCCCGCTACGGCGGGAGATGCAGGTGGTGTTTCAAGACCCGTTCGGCAGCTTGAGCCCGCGGATGTGTGTGAGCGAGATTGTTGGCGAAGGCTTGCGTATCCACAAAATGGGCACGCCGGCCGAGCAGGAACTGGCGATTGTTGCAGCGCTCAAGGAAGTGGGCCTGGACCCGGAGTCGCGGCATCGTTACCCCCATGAGTTTTCCGGTGGGCAGCGTCAACGCATTGCCATCGCCCGTGCCTTGGTGCTCAAGCCCCGCTTGATACTGCTCGATGAACCGACGTCCGCGCTGGACCGCACGGTGCAGCGGCAAGTGGTGGAATTATTGCGGGGGCTGCAGGCCAAGTACAACCTGACGTACCTGTTTATCAGCCATGATTTGGCGGTGGTGAAGGCCTTGAGTCACCAGTTGATGGTGGTCAAGCATGGGCAGGTGGTGGAACAGGGGGACGCGGCGGGGATCTTTGCGGATCCGCAGCATGCTTATACGCGGCAGTTGTTGGAAGCTGCGTTTTTGGTGCCTGCTGTTGTGGTTTGATCGTGTACATATCCGTTATTTAGGTAACGGCGGCCTATGGTTCCGCTCTTACAGCGGGTCACTTTTGCAAGGACGTGTACGGACCGGACACATGGTTGACACATGTGCGGGGACATGGTGGACACATTATTGACCATAATCAGGCTTACTAATGTCGATTGTTCGCAAAAAGTGATGGCAGAAATAGACGTCGAACAGACCATCGCTTTCTGCGTTCGGGCGGATTGCTATGTGCTGTCCTACCAAGCCTTTTGCGATGCTGAAGTAGCGTTTTTGGAAGCGAAAACGGCTGTGATAAACCTTGGCTAACACGTCGTCTGGTCCGTATTCAAACTCAGGTAGCTTTTGCGGATAAGCCCAAGGACTGCTGCGATAGCGGTCCATGGGCACCTTGTATTCCAGCGCCTGATGAGGACGTTGCAGGTTGTATATTTCACGCCATTGATCGAATGCTGATTGAGCATCCGCTAGCGTAGAAAAGTGACGCCCGTTAAGGACTTCTGCCTTGAGTGATCGATGAAAACGCTCGATTTTCCCATTTGTTTGCGGATGGTAGGGACGACTGAAACTTATCCGAATTCCCAAACGCACCAGCCAAATACTCAACTCTGTGATCTCGCCAGGATTACGCGGTGAGCCCCATGGCGCGCCATTGTCGACGTTGATACGTGCCGGTAAACCGTAAGTTTCAAATACCTCGCTCATCTTCTGTTTTACGGTGGTGCCTCGCTCGTTATCACACGCTTGGATGGCCAGGTTGAACCGCGAATGATCGTCCAGGATGGTCAGGGGGTGGCATCGGCCTTGCTGCATTGCAAAGTGGCCTTTGAAATCCATCTGCCAAAGATCGTTGGGCTCAGGATGTTCAAATCTCAGCCGGGCCTCTGGTTCTTTCTCTGAAGGCTTAATCAAGCTGTGCCGGTGCTGGACATTAGTGACAGTACTGGGAGCAATTCGCTTGTCCAGCATGCTGCTAATTGTGCGTCCGCCCCATGCCGGATGATCTTGGCGAAGTGCAACGACCTCAGCCTCCAGCTCGGCCCGGGTCAGTTTGGGGCTGCTGGCGGGCCTGCGTGACTTCTCTTGCAAACCTGCAGAGCCGCCGGCCTCGTAACGCTTTAGCCACTTGTAGGCGGTTTGCGGACTTATACCAAATCGTCGACACAGCTCTCGCTTATTACTGCCGGGTTTCTTTGCTAAGGAAACAAACTCTTGTTTTAGGCTCATGGCGTCTCTCGTGTTCCAGGGCATGATGGCCTCCCGGCGAAGCTGGCTTCGCCGAGAAGTGTCCACCATGTCCCCGCACACCCGTCAACCATGTGTCCGGTCCGTACACAAGGACGCAAAAGTAACCAAAAGGTCCTCGCCCCAACACTCGGTGCCTCGCTATGGCTCGGCATGCCCGCAATCCGACAGTGATTTGGGGGGCCGCCGCGATGGGCCATCCTTGGCCCAGCGCGGCTAAACCGGCATCCCTGCCGGTTTACCCCCCAAATCCCTGTCAGATTCCGGCCATCGTGTTTAACGGGGCGATTTCAGATCAAGATCAAGATCAAAAGCGCAGATCAAAAGACCGCTGACTTCGTCATCGAAAAGGATGTAAGAGCCGGAGCAACAGCAACAGC
>NZ_VBVZ01000197.1 GCF_005863185.1 Pseudomonas edaphica | reverse complement strand
CCACCGGTCTTGATCTCACTCCCCACATTCGTCACCTGGGTGACTTCATCGCGCTGGGTTTTCTTGCTGCCCCAACCGCCCTTTTTGCTCATGTCGTACAACGAATAGTTGCTGTCTTGCGCGGCCAGAAGGCTCAGTTCGTTGTCGGCGTGTACGTAGGCTTCGTTGCCGGCGCTGATTTTGCTGGCGACCAGGGTCAGGTCGGTGCCGGCGATGGCGATGAGGTCGCCGCCGGCTTTGAGTTCGGCGCTTTGTTGGGTGACGGTGTCGAGTTGGGTGGTGGTTTTGGTGCCGCCTTTTTTGCCTTTGGAGTAGTCGTGTTGTTCGTTGGCGGCGGCGGCCAGGGTCAGGTTTTCGCCGGCTTTGACGCTGAGGTCTTTGGCGGCGCTGACGGTGCTGGCGACCACGGCGATGTCGCGGCGGGCGTCGATGGCGAGGTTGCCGCCCACGTCCACGTTCGAGCCGTATTGCAGGGTGGTTTGCTCGGTGCCTTTGACGCGGCGGCGTTGGTAGGCGTAGTCGTCCTGTTCGGTCTGGCTGGCGATCACCACGTCGCGCCCGGCGGTCACGCTGGCGTTGCCACCGGCCTTGAGGTCGCTGCCGACGTTGAGTACATCGCGCCCGGCGTTGAGCTTGAGGGTGTCGGTAGCTTCGAAGCGCGAGGCATCGCTGGCCACGTCGTTGCGCAGTTGGTAGCCCTCGCCTTCTTGCTTGAAGGTGGTGACGGTGCGCTCGTTGAGAATGTCGCCGGTCACGGCGGTGGCGCTGATGTCGCGGGCGTTGATGATGCCGCCACGGGTGTTGCGGATCGAGTCGGTGGCGAGCATTTCCAGGCGGTTGCCGGCTTGCATCAGGCCGCTGTTGTCGATGTTGCCGGCCACCATGCTCAGGTTGTTGGTGGCGCGCAGGGTGCCGCTGTTGTGCAGGTCGCCGCCGGTGATCAGGCTCACGTCCTGGCCCTGGATCAGTGCGCCGTTGGGCGCCAGGCGGTTGTTGGCCTGGGCCAGGTAGAGCACTGGGGTGAGGACTTTCTGGCCGTTGACCTCGGCTTCTTCCATCCACACGATGTCGTGGGTCAGCGCCGCGACTTGCTCGGCGGTCAGCGACACGCCGAGTTGCAGCTTGAGCGAGTCCTTGTAGCTGATGGCGTTGTCCATCAGGTAACGGAACAGCGCGTCGTCACTGGCGATGCCATCGATGTAGCGCTGG
This sequence comes from Pseudomonas edaphica, assembly GCF_005863185.1. Taxonomy (GTDB): domain Bacteria; phylum Pseudomonadota; class Gammaproteobacteria; order Pseudomonadales; family Pseudomonadaceae; genus Aquipseudomonas; species Aquipseudomonas edaphica. Next base: position 8,669 of record NZ_VBVZ01000197.1, on the reverse strand, counting down.
CCGGTGCGGGCCACCACGGCTTCGCGGATCAGGCGTTGCTCATAGAGACCATCGCCCAGGCGTTTCCAGGCGGTATCAGGGTTGTAGCCCAATTTGCCCAGCAGGTAATCGGAGCTCATGAACTGCTTGAGGTCGGTGAGCGCCGGGTTGGTTTCGATCAGGTATTTGTGGCTGTTGTCGACCGCGGCGATTTGCGGCAGCCCTTGCACGCGGGTTACCGACGGCGCGCGGCTGTCCAGGTTCAGCGGGCCTTGGCCAGTGACCGCGCCGCTGAGTGGCTGGCCATCGACGCTGAAACCACGCTCTTGCACGGCGCTGTAGTCCAGCGGTTTTTCGCGGTCTCTGTCGGCAATCTGGCGGCCGCCGACACTGAAGTCGCCAGTGCCTGTGGAGGCGCTGGCGGCGCTGTCCGCCTTGGCTTGTTGGCCGCTCAAACGGAACAAACCGTTCTGGCCGGTGGGCAGGCTGAAGCCAGGCAAGGTGGCCGGGTTGACCTGGCGCTGGGCCAGGTCTGGCGGCAGTTGCGCGGTAATCACCGGTTTCACCGTGGAGGCGAACACGTCGGAGTTGGTGTCGTGGTTTTGCGCCGGGGCCTTGATGTCGGTGGCGTTAGGGCGAATCACGCTGTTGTCGATTTTTTGCGTGGCGTTGACCGTCACTGAGCCAGCCGCCTGAATCACCGCCTGGGCAATAACGCTGCCAGCGGTCGGCACCACGTAGGTGCTGGTTTCGTAAAAGTTACCAATGCCGGCCATGATCTTGGCCAGGGTCATCTCACCTGGGCGGTAGTCGCCGGAGTTGGGGTTGTTATAGACGTTGAACTGGTTCTGGCGCTCCATGAAGGTGTTGTAGAAGCTGCGGTCACGGGTATAAAAGCCCGAATTCAGGTGCACTTCTTCACCGCCGGCCGCGCCACGGTTGGTCAGCACGTCAGTGTTGATCAGGATGTTCCTGGCGGCCGACACCGAGCTGTAGAGGTTATCGAAGGTCTGGCTGCCGACGGTCAGGTCGCCACCGGCGTTGATGAACGCCGAGGCCGAACTGCCGACCAGCACGTCTTCGTATTTCTCTACGGAGGTGAAGTACAGCTCGCAGCCTTTGCCTTTGCAGAAGTCGTTGGAATAGATATCGAGGTTGCCCGAGACCAGTTTCTTTTGCGTGCTGAACTGGTCGCGACGGTTGCTCAGGGTGTCGGCCAGCAGGCGCATGTTGCCGGCGCTTTCCAGGCTGCCGGAGACGTTTTCGATCAGGCTGCTGCGCGCGCCCGCATCGTCGCGGGCAATGTCCAGGCCGCCGAGGCTGTAGACGTCGCCGTAGTTGTTGCGCACATCGTTGGCGCGCAAGGTCATGTCGTTGCCGCTGAACAGCAGGCCCCTGTCGTTGAGCAGGTGGGTGGCGTTGAGGCGGACTTTTTCCGCGCCGCCCAAAGTGCCGTAGTTGTTCAGGGTGGTGGCGTTTACCGTGAGGTCACCGAGGGCGGTCAGGCGCCCGTGGTTGGTCAGGGTGCTGCTGTTGACCTGGGTGACCGCGCCGCCGGCAATGCGGGCGTTTTCGCCCAAGTCCATGCTGGCGCTGGTGAGGGTCATGGCGCCGAGGCTGCTGACCCGGCCGTTGCCGCTGTAGCCGCCGCTGAGCGTGAGGTTGAGGCTGCCGTCACTCGCCAGCAGGCCGTCGTTGGTCCAGGTGTCGCCCGTGCCGGTCAGGCTTTGCGCGCCCAACAATTGGCCGCTGGCGGTCTGGGTGAATTGGCCGATGTCGAGGTTCAAGCGCCCGGCCTGGATCACGCTGCTGTTGGTCCAGCTCGCTGCTTTGATATCAAGCTGGCCGTTGGTGACAAAGCTGCCGCCGGCACGGGTGACTTGATCAGACGTCAGGTCGAATTTGCCGCTGCCGGTGTGCACGATACGGCCACCGTTGTTGTCGAGGTTGCCGGCTTGCAGGTTGAGATTTTCGTTGGCACTTTCCAGCGCGCCGGAGCGGTTGTCGAACAGGCCCGACACGTTGATATCGGTGTTGCCCGCGCGGCCCATGGCGCGCAGGTTACCACCGGCGTTGTTGAGGGTTTGCGCGGCAAGGCGCAAGGTGTCGTCGCTTTCGATCAGGCCGAAGCGGTTGCTCAAGGTGCCGGTGAGGCCGAAGTCGATGCTGCGGGCGCCGACCTTGCCGCCGTTGTTGGCCGCCGTGCCCTGGTTATCGAAGTCTGCGGCCGTGACCTTGAGCAAGGTGTTGGCATACACGCCGCCGCCCTGGTTGTTCAGGCTGCTGGTGACAATGCGGTTTTCACCGCCCAGGGCCGACAGGTGCCCCAGTTGGTTGAGCAAACCGCCCTTGGCGTCGATATCCAGCGATTGCGCCTGGGTGATGCCGCCGCCGTTGTCGAACAAGCCGCTGACCAGTTTGATCCAGCCTTTGCCGCTGTTGAGGATGCCGCCGTTGGTGTTGGCCACGTTGGCCGCGTTCAGGTCCAGGTTGCCGCTGAGGCTGTCGACTCGGCCGCCCTGGTTGTTGAGGGCGCCGCTCAGACGCAGCAAGTTGTCGGTCTGGCTTTGTAAGGTGCCCTGCTGGTTATCGAGGGTGCGTGCGGCAAGCTCAAGCTTGCCCTTCTGGCTGTAGATCAGGCCGTCTTGCTGGTTGTTGACGTCACCGGCCAGCAGTTTGATCAGCAGGTCCTGCTGGCTGGCGAGGGTGCCTTTGCCACTGTTGTTCAAATCGCCGCTGGCGAGCGTCAGGTCGAGCCGGTTTTGGCTGACCAGTTGGCCGCCACGGTTGTCGAGGCTGGCGGCGTTCAGCAGCAACGCGCCGCCACTGGCCAGGCGCGCATTGTTGGCGTTGATCAGTGCACCGCTGAGGGTGCCTTGCAGGGCGCCCTGGCTTATCAGTTGGCCGGCGCTGTTGTCCAGGCTCTGGCCGATCAGGTTGATGTTGGCCGCGCTGATCTGGCCGCCACGGTTGAGGATCTGGCTTTGGGCGTGGTTGAAGCCCAGCGATTGGCTGGAAGAAATCAAGCCGTTATTGCTGTTATCCAGGCGCCCGGCAATGCTCAGGCCCACATCGCCCTGACTGGAGATGATGCCTTGGGCGTTGTTGAGGCTCGCCGCGCTGAGGGTTTGCAGACCCTGGCTCACCAGAGCGCCCGCCGCGTGGTTATCGAGGGCGCCGCTGAGGTTGACTTGCAGGCTGCCGTTTTTGCTCGACAGCGTGCCTTCGGCGCTGTTGTCGAGGCTGCCGCCGGCCACGGTCAAACCGTTCCAGCCGGAGATCAGGCCTTTGTTGGCGTTGATTAGGGTGTTCGCCTCAACGCGCAGTTGATCGGTACTGAGGATGACCCCGCGATCACTGTTGTCGATACGCTGGGCCGCTACGCTGAACCCTATATTGCTGGAGATTTCGCCTTGTTCGCGGTTGGTGAGGTTGGCCAGGCGCGCAAAGCTCAGCGGCCCTTTGGCGCTGATCAGGCCGGCGCTGTTGTCGAGGTCGCCGCCTTGCAGGTCGAGCGCCACAGCGCGTTCGCCAATCAGGCGGCCCTGGCGTTGGATCAGCTGTTGCACCACCAGTTGCAGGTTGCCCTTGGCCGAGATTTCACCGCCAAGGCTTGAATCCACACGCTGCCCCGCCAGGCTGAGATCGCCCTGGCTGTTGATCAGGCCCGCCGTGTTGTCGAGGTTGGCGACGCTCAGGCTCAAGGCCTGCTGGCTGCCGATCACGCCGTTGCGGTTGCTGACATCGGCCGCCGTCAGTGTGAGGCTGCCATCGCTGACCAGTTGCCCGCCCTGGCTGTTATCCAGCGCGCCGGTGCTGAGGGTTTGGCGAGTGCCGGCCGAGAGCCGGCCTTTGTCGCTGTTGTTCAATGCGCCCGCCGTTGCATCCAACGTGGTCGCCGCGCTGATCAGGCCCTGATTACGGTTGTCCAGGGCGCCATTGACCTTAAGGTCCAAAGCGCCACGGCTGGCAATCGCGCCACCGGCCTGGTTGTCAAGGCTGCCCGCCGCCACCTGCACGAGGTTCTTGGCCGACACCACGCCTTCGACGCTGTTATCCAGCGCCTGGGCAATGCGCACCTGCAAGCTGTCGCCACTGATGACTTTGCCGCCACGGTTGTTCAGCGTGTCGGCCACCACCGCAAAGGATTGCGTGCTGGAAAGCTCGCCGCCCTGGCTGTTGTCGACGCTGCCGAGGTTGCGCAGCAGTAATTGGCCGGGCGTGGCAATCAGGCCGTGGTCACGGTTGATCAGTTGCCCGTGGTTCAGGTCCAGGTCGATGGCGGTATTGCTGACCAGTTCGCCGTGGTCATGCTGGTCCAGCCCGGTAAGGTTTGCCTGCAGCGTGGACTTGGCAAAGATCGAGCCTTGCTGGCTGTTGTCCAGTTGCCCGGTTTTAAGCAGGATCCCGGCGTCACTGCTGATACTGCCGCGTTGGCTGTTGTTAAGGCCCGCGCTGCGCAGGTCAAGCTGTTGTTTGGCGCTGATCACACCGGCCTGGCTGTTGTTCAGCGTGCCGGCATTGAGGGTTAACGCGCCGTCACTGAGTAACACGCCCTGCCCTTGGTTAAGCAGATCGCCGCTCAGGTTGATGTTCACGCCCGTTTGGCTGATCACGCGGCCGCCGAGGCTGTTGTCCAGTTGCCCGCCGTTCAATTCCAGGCTTTGGCGCGCCGCCAACAGGCCGTTGTTCTGGTTGAGCAGGCGTTGCACGGTCAGCACCAGGCCGCCGTCACCAATGACCTTGCCACCACTGTTGGTGAGTTGATCGGCACCCAGCCGCACGCGGGCCTGGCTGGAGATTTCACCCTGCTGGTTGAGAATGCTCGGGCTGTACAGGTCGACGCCACGGGTGGCGGCGATGAGGCCACCGTTGCGGTTATCCAGGGCGGTGCCGGTAAAGCTCAGCACGCCTTCGCTGACCAATTCGCCGGCTTGTTGGTTGAGCACGCCGACGGTTGCCAGCAGGTCGCCCTTGGCGCTGATCCGCCCGGCGCCGTTTTCGATTTGACTGGCGCTGAGGCTCAGGCCGCCGTCGCTGCTCAGTCGGCCGCCGTTGCTGTTGTTGAGGCTGGCGAGTTCGACGCGGGTATTGGCCTTGCTGCTGATCAAGCCTTGCTGGCTGTTGTCGACGCTGCCGCCGGTGAGGGTCATCGCCCCGTCGGCAATCACCAGGCCGCCCTGGTTGGCCAGGGTATCGCCGTGCAGTACCAGAGTGTTTTTACTCGATACCAGCCCGGCCTGGGCGTTGTTGAGTTGGCCGACACTGACCTGTTGGGCGCCCTGGCTGACCAGGTTGCCTTGATTGTGGTTATCGAACAGCCCGGTGATGGTCGCGGTCAGGTTGCCCTGGCTCGCGACGGTGCCTTGGCCACTGTTGTCCAGGCTGGCGGCTTGCAGGGTCAGCAGGCTGGTGGCCGAGAAGATCCCCAGGCGGTTGTCGATTGCGCCGCTGGCGAGCACATTAAGGTGGGCGCCCAGCAGTTTGCCGGCGCGGTTATCCAGGGTGGTGGCGGTAACGCTGGTTTGGTTGGCGGAGATTTCGCCTGCCTGGTTGCTCAGTAGGCCGGCAGTTACGTGGGCCTGTTGCTGGCTGGCCAGCAAGCCGTTTTCATTGCCCACTTGCCCGGCAATCATCGTCAGGGAATTGAGGCCAATCACGCGGCCGTTCTGGTTTTGCAGGGTGGCCGCCGTGACGTCGGTGCTGTTGTCGCTGTGCAACACACCACCGGTGCGGTTATCCAGGCCCGTGGCATTGACCTTCAGCGATGCCGTGCCCAGCACGCGACCGCCACGGTTATCCACTTGGCCAGCGTTGACCACTGCGCTCGCGCCGCTCAAGGTCGCGTTCTGGTTGTCGAGGTTGTGTGCAGCCGTCACTGTCAGGGTACGGCTGGCAACCACGCTTTGGGTATTTTTAAGGCTGCCCGCAGACACGCTGACATCGCCGTTGGCATTGCGCGTTTCATCGGCGTTGACGCCCGCCTCGATAATCCCGTTGTTGGTGACCTGACCATTGCTGGCCAGGGTGATGCTGTCGCGGGCGGCGAGGCTCTTCTGGTTGACCAGCGCCTGGGCGCTGGTGACCTGCACATTGTTACCGGCGTAGACCTTGTCGGTCAGGTTGACGCTTTGCGCGGTGACGTTGATGTTGCCGGTGGCCGCTGTCTGCGCCAGGCTCAAGTGGCCGTTGGCATCCAGTTGAATATCGCCGCCACTGGCTGCCAGTGTGCCGTCGAGCTTCACGCCTACACCGGCTTCGGTGCCCACCAGTTTGATCGCACCGGCGTACATGCCGCCCAAGGCCGACGAGTCGATCGCAAGCGTGGGCTTGGCGCTGCCGTCATCGGCACGCGCCGTCGCATTCAAGGTCTGGGCGTTAACGTCGTTGCGCCCGGCAACCACGGTCAAGTTACGCGCGTTGATCTGGGCATTGATCCTGGCTGAGCGGGTGATGATTTCGAAGCGGTCCACGTTGCTGGCGTTCAAGCCCTGGCCGTCGATGGTCACGGCGCCGCCATCGACCTGGTAACGGTCCAGGCGGCCATTGTCGAGCACCGGTTTGCCGGTGGTCAGGGTCACATTCGGCGTATTGATGAAACCGCAGCCGCTGCAGGTGATGCCGTAAGGGTTGGCCACGATGACCTTGGCCGACTGCCCCGCCACTTCGGTATAGCCACGCAACTGGCTGGGGCTGCCGCCGTTGACTTCGTTGAGGATGATATTGGCCGCGCGGCCCTGCAGGTTGGGGTTGCCGAGGATGATCCCGCCCAACTGGGTCGACTGCGTGATGGCGGTGGCGTTGTTGAGGATCACGCCATTGGCGCCGACGTTGTAGTCCTTGAACTGGTTGTGGGACAAGCCACTGCCATTGGGCGCGGCGATGTTCACCACCGGCACGCCATTGCCGGCCTGGCCGACGCTGGTGCCCGGTGCGCTGACCACAATGCCTTCGGCCTGGGCCAGCAATGGCTGCCAGAACAGCGCATTGGCCAGGATCAGGGCCAAGCCACGTTTGGGCAGGCCCAGGAACGCGTCACGGCTTTTCAGGGCAGCCGAAGGCTGGCGAACAAGGAAGGCAAACTGGCGAACATCCATTTCAAATTCTCGATGCAACGGGGCGTTGAATTACAGGAAAAAATCCATGCGGAAGTAGATCGGCGCTTCGCGTTCAAGCAGCGTGGCCGGTCGTTCCAGCGAGTGGGCAAAGGTCACACTGGTGCTGACGTATTGGCCACGGGCAAACAGCTCCAGCGAGTTGCTCGAGACCCGGCCGTGTAACTCGCCGTTGTAGCGCGCATTGCGAATCACGCCTTGGTCATAACCAACACTGGCGCCGTACTCACCGAACACCGGGCGCAGCCACTCCAGCGTCACCGGGCGACTCCAGCGCAGGTCGTTGCGCCAATAACTGCCACTGTCGCCACTCAGTTGCTGGTCCTTGTAGCCACGAATCGACGAGGAGCCGCCGAGGCTCATGCGCTGCGGGCTGAACAACACATCTTCACTGCGCTGCCCGGTGGCCAGGCTGGTGAAACTGAAGGACTCGCCCCACAGCTTGAACGGTTGCAGGTAGCTGACGGTGGCGGTGTATTTGCGGTAGCGCGCATCCGGCACGCCTGGGCCGGGGTTGTGATTGCCCTGGGCGTCGAACGCGCCGGTGCCGTTTTGCATGCCGACATCGAGGTTGACGAAGGCGCTGCCAATGCGGCGCCCGTGGTTGATGCCCACCTGCAACTCACTGAGGCGGTTGCTGCTCTCTTTGAGGTGGCTGTCGTTGATGTAGTTATTGGTGCGCAGATGGGCCAGGCCCACGTTGACCGAGGTTTTGCTCAGGGCGTCGCGATGGATCACCCGTTCGGCGCGCAATTGGTGGTTCTGGCTGTCGCCGGTTTGCTTGAAGTCAAAGCCGTCGCCCTGGGCCACCGAGCGGTAATCGCTCTGGTTGTAGCTGTAGCTGAAGTTCCACCAACCCCACGGCACGTTGTAGTAGAGCATGGCGTTTTTTGAGGTTTTCTGGTGGTCGCTGATCGCGTCGTGGCCGCCGCGCAGCACCAGTTGATCAGCCAGGCCGAGTGGGCTGTCCCATTCAAAGCCGGTGCCCCACTGCTGCTCGCCGGTGCTGCGCTGCCCATCGTTATTGCGCGACAGGCTGGCACGCCAGGGTTTTTGCGGGTTGTTTTTGACCAGCACCGTGCTGCCGCCCACTGCGCTACCGGGCGCCAGTTCCATTTGCGCCTGGTTGGACGGCAACCGATTGAGCTGATCGATGGCCTGCTCGACTTCTCGCAGGTTGAGCAAGTCGCCGGTGTGGCCGGGAAACGCCATGGCCAACTCGCGCTCGGACAGGGTGCTGTTGTCGGCGCCTTTAATCCCCTCCAGCTTGCCTTCCACCACTAATACTTGCAGACGACCGCTGGACAGGTCTTGTTGCGGCAAGTAGGCGCGGCTGGTGACCAGGCCTTTGTCGATGTAAGAGTCGGTCACGCGCTTGAGCAATTCATTCAGCTGGGAAACCCCCAGGCACTGATTGAGATAAGGCTTGACCAGGCGCTCGCGCTCATCGACAGACAGGTTGTCGGCGCCCTTGAGTTCAATGTGCTGGATGGGGAAGCAACGGGTATCGACGGGGGTGGCGGGCGCGGCCGGTTTCAGCTCTTTGCCGGGCAGGGCCTTGAGTTCTTCAAGGCG
>NZ_VBVZ01000196.1 GCF_005863185.1 Pseudomonas edaphica | reverse complement strand
GTAAAGAACACGCTGAGGTCTTTGACATACGCAGCCGAGAGCCCGGCCAGCAACAGCAGCAACGAAGGGAGAAAATGACTGAACCGTACAGCGGACACGCGTGACAAGGGTAAAGCTCCGACCCGCCCAGAAAGATGGCACAGTGCCTTCACTGAGCACAGTTAAGCACATTCAATGTGACCTGTATCACATTGCCATCACTGTAACGGCAGCCAGGCGCAATCCCTGAGTGCTGTGCTGTGTTTTTTATCGCCGCACATAAAAAAACCGCCGCTTCCAAAAGAAGCGGCGGTTTTCAGGAGACCGGCAGGGCTTAGTAAGCCAGGCCGAAGTCTTCTTCTTTCATGTCCATCAGGTTGTTGGCGCCCGACAGCATGGTGACCTTATGGGTCTGGGTACGCGGCAGGATGCGCTGGAAGTAGAAGCGCGCCGTCTGCAGCTTGGCGGTGTAGAACGCCTCTTCGGTGGTGCCGGCAGCCAGTTTTTCAGCAGCCAGGCGTGCCATGTCGGCCCAGAAGTAAGCCAGGCACGCATAGCCGGAGTACATCAGGTAGTCCACCGAGGCGGCACCGACTTCTTCACGGTCTTTCATCGCGGCCATACCGACCTTCATGGTCAACTCGCCCCACTCTTTGTTCAGTGCCGCCAGCGGTGCAACGAATTCCTTAACGGCTTCGTTGCCTTCGTTGGCCTGGCAGAACTTGTGCACGATCTTGGTGAAGCCCTTGAGCGCTTCGCCTTGAGTCATCAGCACTTTACGGCCCAGCAAGTCGAGTGCCTGGATGCCGGTGGTGCCTTCGTACAGCATCGAAATGCGGCTGTCACGAACGTTCTGCTCCATGCCCCACTCGGCGATAAAGCCGTGGCCGCCGTAGATCTGCACGCCGTGGTTGGCCGATTCAAAACCGACTTCGGTCATGAACGCCTTGGCGATTGGGGTCATGAACGCCAGCAGGCCGTCGGCTTGCTTCTTGGCTTCGTCGTCGGTGCCGTACTTGACGATGTCCACTTGCTTGGCGGTGAAGTACACCATCGCACGGTTGCCTTCAGCGAAGGCTTTCATGGTCAGCAGCATGCGGCGCACGTCAGGGTGCACGATGATTGGGTCAGCGGCTTTGTCCGGCGCTTTCGGGCCAGTCAGCGAGCGCATTTGCAGGCGGTCGCGAGCGTATTTCAGGCCGCCCTGGAAGCCGATCTCGGCGTGGGACAAGCCTTGCAGCGCGGTGCCCAGGCGAGCGGTGTTCATAAAGGTGAACATGCAGTTCAGGCCTTTGTTCGCCGGGCCGATCAGGAAACCGGTGGCCGCGTCGAAGTTCATCACGCAGGTGGCGTTACCGTGGATGCCCATCTTGTGTTCCAGGGAACCACAGGTCACCGCATTGCGCTCGCCGATCGAGCCGTCTGCGTTCGGCAGGAATTTAGGCACGATGAACAGCGAAATACCCTTGGTGCCGGCCGGTGCGTCCGGCAGGCGGGCCAGTACGATATGGACGATGTTGTCGGCCATGTCGTGTTCACCGGCCGAGATGAAGATCTTGGTGCCGGAGACTTTGTAGGAACCATCAGCCTGAGGTTCGGCCTTGGTGCGCAGCATGCCCAGGTCGGTGCCGCAGTGCGGCTCGGTCAGGCACATGGTGCCGGTCCACTCACCCGAAACCAGCTTGGTCAGGTAAGCGTCTTGCTGTTGCGGGGTGCCGTGCTCGGAGATGGTGTTCATCGCACCGTGGGACAGGCCAGGGTACATGCCCCACGACCAGTTGGCGGCGCCGACCATCTCGCTCACGGCCAGGCCCAGGGATTCCGGCAGGCCTTGGCCACCGTGCTCCACGTCGTGGGCCAGGCTTGGCCAGCCGCCTTCGACGAACTGCTTGTAGGCTTCTTTGAAACCAGTAGGGGTTTTTACGCCTGACTCGCTCCAGGTACACCCTTCGATGTCACCCACGCGGTTCAACGGTGCCAGCACTTGCTCACAGAACTTGGCGCCTTCCTCAAGAATGGCGTCAACCATGTCCGGGGTAGCGTCCTGGCAAGCCGGCAGGCTCTGATAGTGCGCTTCATAACCGAGCAGTTCGTCACGAACGAAGCGAATATCACGCAAGGGGGCCTTGTAGTCAGGCATAGCGATAAACCTCTGCTGATGTATCTGGGATGAACAACCGCGTGGATTTGTTATGGCGGTCAAACAGGTGTTTGAAACATACGTTTACGACCTGAGGTTGTCAAGCATCGCGCCGAAGCCGTTTGTCATGACGCGCATCAATGCCACGCACGGCAAGGCCTGCGGCGGGATGCCACGCTTAAAAGGAGTTTAGAAGTTCAACGAGATGACACAGGACAATGTGGGAGCTGGCTTGTGTGGGAGCTGGCTTGCCTGCGATACAGGCGCCGCGGTATATCAGGAAGATTGAGTCGATGCTATCGCAGGCAAGCCAGCTCCCACAGAAGAGCCGGCGTGTGCCGATAGAAAGTTAAGCGTAGGTATCGATCAACGTGCCAAGCATTTCATCCGAAGCCTTGGCAACTTTCGCGCCCAGCTCCACTTGAAACTTGCCTTGGGCCATTTCGACCATGTTGCTCGCCGAGTTGGACGGCTGGGCGCGATCGTTGGCTTGTAGACGATCACTTTGTGCGTCCGAGGGCTGGGTCGTCGCGGCGCCGGCAATTTTGCCGGCGGCCTGGTCGACGCGGTTCTGCCCGGCCTGAATAGTGCTCAGCCCCGAATAAAACGCGCTGCTTCCAGAGATTTCCATGGCGTAAGCCTGCCTTTAGAGAATCGTGAACTTGAATTGAAGCAGACATCCTGGCAAAACGCCCGTCAAAAACACTAATGGCATAATGCCTTAGCGATAGCCAAAATCAGTCAAGCAGGTCCAACTCCAGGTACTCGGCCACCACTTTCGCGCTGGCCTGCTTGAGCTTTGGCACCCGCCCCAGGCACGGCGCAGGCAACCGCTCAGCCAGGGTGGCGAGGTTCTCTTCCAGACGAGAGGTCTTGGGGTCGATGATATTTGCCACCCAACCCGCCAACGGCAAACCGTCCCGCGCGATGGCTTCGGCGGTGAGCAGCGCATGGCTGATACAGCCCAGACGCACGCCCACCACCAGGATCACCGGCAGCTTGAGCGCCATGGCCAGGTCCGACAGGTTGTCCTGATCGGCCAACGGCACCCGCCAGCCGCCTGCGCCTTCGATCAAGGTGAAATCCGCGTGTTGCGCGAGTATGTGCTGCATCGGTTTCAACAGTGATTGCACCGTGAGCGCCACACCCGCCTCCCGCGCGGCCAGGTGCGGCGCAATCGCGGGTTCAAAGGCCACCGGGTTGACCTCGGCATAGGTCAACGGCAGCGAACATTCGGCCAGCAGTGCCAAGGCGTCGGCGTTGCGCAAACCTTTTGGGGTGAGCTGGCAGCCTGAGGCCACCGGTTTTCCGGCGGCGGTGCTTTTACCCGCCAGCCGCGCGGCATGCAGCAGCCCGGCGGCGATGGTGGTTTTGCCCACATCGGTGTCGGTGCCGGTGATGAAATAAGCGGCGCTCATAACGGTTTCTCCAGTACGGCATACACCACTTGGTACGTGGCGGGCAGGCCCTGGGCCTGGCGGAACTGCTCGTAAGCGTGCACCAGTGCAACAATCCGCGCGCGCCCCGTCAACCCTCCCGGGCGACCGGGGTTGAGGTTATGCGCGCCCAACGCCTTGAGTTCGTGGGTCAGGCTGCGCACATCCGGGTAGTGCAACACGTGAGGCTGGCGCTCCAGGCTCAGCACCCGCAAACCGCTGGCAGCACACAGCTGTTGGTAAGCCTCGAAGGTGCGAAAGCGGTTGACGTGAACCAGGCCATCCGCCGCACGCCAGCTTTGGCGCAACTCGTCCAGGGTGCCCACGCACAGGCTCGCAAATGCGAAGACGCCCCCGGGTTGCAGCACACGACAGGCCTCACTGAGCACCGCGTCGAAATTCGCGCACCACTGCACCGCCAGGCTGGAGAACAGCAGCTGGAAGCTCTCAGTTGCAAGCGGCAAGCGTTCTGCATCCCCCGCAATAAAGTGCTGCGCGCCCCCTAAAGGCCGCGCATGGTTGAGCATGCCCTCGGCAATATCCAGCGCTACGCCTTGGCTTGCAGGCAACAGTTCGCCCAGTGCACGGCTGAAATAACCCGTGCCGCAGCCTACATCCAGCCAGCGCCGGGGCGCGAGGGCCGCCGGCAAGCGGGACATCAGCGCATGCCCGACTGCGCGCTGCAACTCGGCGACGCTGTCGTAGCTGGCTGCTGCGCGGGAAAACGAGGCCGCCACCTGGCGCTTGTCCGGCAAACCGCCCGGCAGTGGGGGCTGGGATAAATCAGTCATCAACACACTCATGCAAAAAAGCCTGGATGGCCCCCGCTACACCGTGAGGGTCTTCCAGAAGAAAAGCGTGACCGGCCTGTTCAATCAGGCCGATTTCTACATCGGGCAGCAGGGCCAATAGATCACTCGCGGCTTCAGCGGGCACTAAACCGTCCAACCCCGCAAACAGGTGCAGTTGCGGGCCACGAAACGCCTGCAAAGCGGCGCGGGTATCCAGTTGAGCAAGCAGTTCCAGGCCCGGCATCAACACACTCGACAACGTATTCGGCGCCCCGCTGACCAACAGGCGCGACAGCCCGCGCGGGTCTGCAGCGCCCTTGGCACACAGCAGGCCAAAGCGTTTGAGCGTGACCTGAGAATCGGCATGGCAACCCGCGAGGAACGCATCGAACGTCTCGGCAGGCATCGCACTGGGCCAGCCTTGATGGGCGACAAAACACGGGTTGCTCGCCAATGTCAGCAGCCCGCAGCAGCGCTCGCCGCGCCGCGCCGCCAACTCGGAAGCGAGCATGCCGCCCAGGGACCAGCCGCCCAACCAGGCGTTGTCCGGCAGTGTGGCGTCGAGTTCGTCAAGCCATTCATCCAGATCGCTGGAAGCCAGCGCCGGCAACGGTTCGATATGCACTTGCAGGTGTTCGTCCAAACCCTGCAAGGCGCCAGCCAAAGGCTCCAGCGGTGAAACGCCGAGCCCCCAACCGGGCAGTAATACCAGTCGATCACGCATGGTCGGGCTCCGTAATACTTAACAACCGGAAACACGCTTCCAATGCGCTTAACAATAGCTGCACCTGGGCCGCGCTGTGGGCCGCTGTCAGTGTCACGCGCAAACGCGCACTGCCGGCCGGCACAGTCGGTGGGCGGATGGCTGTCACCATCAGGCCGCGCTCGCGCAGCATCTGCGACAGGCGCATGGCGGTGGCGCTGTCGCCAATCAGGATCGGCTGGATCGGCGTGAAGCTGTCCATCAACCGCAGGCCAAGCTGCTCGGCGCCCTGGCGGAACTGGCGGATCAGACCATTGAGGTGCTCACGCCGCCAGTGCTCGGTGCGCAGCAGCTCCAGGCTTTTCAAAGTGGCGCAGGCCAATGCCGGTGGCTGGCTGGTGGTGTAGATGTAGGGCCGGGCGAACTGGATCAGGCTTTCGATCAGCTCTTCACTGCCCGCCACAAACGCTCCGGCGGTGCCGAACGCTTTACCGAGGGTGCCGACCAATACCGGCACGTCTTCCTGGCTCAAGCCGAAATTCTCGACGATGCCGCCACCGTTTGCGCCCAACGGGCCGAAGCCATGGGCGTCATCGACCATCAACCAGGCGCCTTTGGCGCGTGCCTCACGGGCCAGCGCAGGCAGGTCGGCCAGATTGCCGTCCATGCTGAACACACCATCGGTGACCACCAGCGTATTGCCGGTCGCCTTCTCCAGGCGTTTGGCCAGGCTGCTGGCGTCGTTATGCAGATAGCGGTTGAAACGCGCCCCGGACAACAGCCCGGCGTCCAGCAGCGAGGCGTGGTTGAGCCGGTCCTCCAACACCGTATCGCCCTGCCCCACCAACGCGGTGACCGCGCCCAGGTTCGCCATATAGCCGGTGGTAAACAGCAGTGCACGCGGGCGCCCTGTGAGGTCGGCCAGTGCTTCCTCGAGTTCATGGTGCGGCGTGGCATGGCCGATCACCAGGTGCGAAGCGCCACCGCCCACGCCCCAGCGGGACGCCCCGGCGCGCCAGGCTTCGATCACTTGCGGGTGATTGGCCAGGCCCAGGTAGTCGTTGTTGCAGAATGCCAGCAGCGGCTGGCCATCCACCACCACTTGCGGGCCTTGCGGGCTCTCAAGCAAAGGGCGTTGGCGATAAAGGTGTTCGGCCCGGCGGGCAGCGAGGCGCGCGGCGAGATCAAAAGACATGCAGGCCTCGGCAGATCAGGTTGAACCCGATCCAATGTGGGAGCTGGCTTGCCTGCGATGACGGCAGCACATTCAGTATCAATATGTCTGGAAGACCGCTATCGCAGGCAAGCCAGCTCCCACAGTTGGATTGCGTTTCAAATGTGGAGAGAGGCGTTAAACCACCGCGTTATAGAACTGCTCGCTGCTCTTCTGCTCCACCAACGCCTGCTCAATCGCTGCCTGATGCACTTCATCGGCGTGCTCTTCACGCGCCTCCGGCAAGATTCCCAGGCGCGAGAACAGTTGCATGTCCTTGTCGGCCTGCGGGTTGGCGGTGGTCAGCAACTTGTCGCCGTAGAAGATCGAGTTGGCACCGGCGAAAAACGCCAGGGCCTGCATCTGCTCGTTCATCGCTTCACGGCCGGCCGACAAGCGCACATGGGATTGCGGCATCAGGATGCGCGCCACGGCGAGCATGCGGATAAAGTCAAACGGGTCGATGTCTTCGGCGTTTTCCAGCGGCGTACCGGCGACTTTCACCAGCATGTTGATCGGCACCGACTCCGGATGCTCCGGCAGGTTGGCCAGTTGGATCAGCAGGTTGGCGCGGTCGTCGAGGGACTCGCCCATGCCGAGGATGCCGCCCGAGCAGATCTTCATCCCCGAATCACGCACGTACGCCAGGGTTTGCAGGCGCTCGCCGTAAGTGCGGGTGGTGATGATGCTGCCGTAGAACTCAGGCGAGGTGTCGAGGTTGTGGTTGTAGTAGTCCAGGCCGGCCTGGGCCAGGGCTTCGGTCTGGTCCTGGTCGAGACGGCCGAGGGTCATGCAGGTTTCCAGGCCCATGGCCTTCACGCCTTTGACCATCTGCAGCACGTAGGGCATGTCTTTGGCCGACGGGTGCTTCCAGGCGGCGCCCATGCAGAAGCGCGTCGAACCGATGGCTTTGGCGCGAGCGGCCTCTTCGAGGACCTTCTGCACCTCCATCAGCTTTTCTTTTTCCAGACCGGTGTTGTAGTGGCCCGACTGCGGACAATATTTGCAATCTTCCGGGCAGGCGCCGGTTTTGATCGACAGCAAGGTCGAGACCTGCACGCGGTTGGCGTCGAAATGCGCGCGGTGCACGGTCTGCGCCTGGAACAACAGGTCGTTGAAGGGTTGCACAAACAGCGCTTTGACTTCGGCTAAAGACCAATCGTGACGCAGGGTGGCAGAGGTGCTGGCGCTCATGGGCGATTCCTTGATTATGCTTGGGCTTACGCTGTGGGAAGGGCAATACCGGCAATACCCGCAATACCCGCAATACCCACAGTCAGTCACGACACGGATGCTCGGCATATTTAAGGAAGATTCATGCACTGTCAACTCAGATACAAACATCAGGTTTACATCTGGTTAGAAAACAACCAAACCTGTTTAATTTGCGATGAAGCAACAAACTCCAACCACACTGTGTGCAACGCCTGCGAAACCGAGCTGCCCTGGCTGCTGGAGCATTGCGAGGTGTGCGCCCTGCCCCTGCCGATGGAGGGTTTGATTTGCGGCCCCTGTCAAAAAAAGCCGCCTGCCTATAAACAGGTGATCGCACCCTGGACCTACGGTTTCCCCGTCGACACCCTTATCAGCCGCTTCAAACACCAGTCGCGCTGGCCACTGGGTCATCTGCTCGCACACTTGCTGGGCCAGTATCTGCAACACCGTTTCGACAACACCGCACTCACCCGCCCCGACTGCCTGCTGCCGGTGCCCATGGCGCGCAAGCGTCTGCGTGAGCGCGGCTTCAACCAATCGTTGATGTTGGCCCGCTGGCTCAGCGAAGACCTCGACCTCCCACACGATGAACACCTGTTGTTACGCCCCCATGAAACCGTCGCGCAACAAGCCCTCGACGCCAAAACCCGCCAACGCAACCTGCTCACCGCGTTTGCGCTGGCACCCGGCGCCCAGGTGCAGGGCCGCCACTTTGCGCTGGTGGACGACGTACTCACCACCGGCGCCACCGCCCACAGCCTGGCCCGCCTATTGATGGACGCCGGCGCTCGTCAGGTCGATGTGTACTGTCTGGCCCGCACGCCAAAACCAGGCTCATGACTTGACTCGCGTGCGCCGCGCCTGCAACGTCCGCTGACCTTATCGAAGCGTATCCACATGTCTCTGCCGACCTCACTCAGCCAACACATCATCCGCCGCCCCCAGCGCATCGCCCTGTTGGCGCATATTGCCGAGCAGGGCTCGATTACCCGCGCGGCCAAGAGCGCTGGCCTGAGTTACAAGGCCGCGTGGGATGCGATCGACGAGTTGAACAACCTGGCGCAAAAGCCGCTGGTGGAGCGCAGCGTCGGCGGCAAAGGTGGCGGCGGCGCCAAGCTGACGGCCGAAGGTGAGCGCGTGCTGCGCCTGTACCAACGCCTGCAAGTGTTGCAGGCAGAGGTGCTGGGTTCGGATGAGGACGCGAGCGACTTCAACCTGCTCGGTCGCCTGATGTTGCGCACCAGCGCGCGCAACCAACTGCACGGCCAGGTCAGCGCCATCGAACACCAGGGCCGCAATGACTTGATTCGCCTGCAACTCTCGGGCGGCTTGAGCCTGAGTGCGCAGATCACTCACGACAGCACGCAGCGGCTGGAGCTGGAGACCGGCGTTGAAGTGGTCGCCTTGATCAAGGCCGGATGGCTGGAATTGCTCGCCATCGGGCAGGCTGCAACACCTGGACACAATTGCGTGAGCGGTGTGATCGAGACGATTCTCGACGCCGATGACGGCCCCAGCGAAGTGCGCATCACACTGCCCAACGGCCAGGTTTTATGCGCCCTGGCGCAGCCCGCCGCGCTCCAGGCAATGGGTGTCGTCGAAGGCGGCCAAGTCCAGGTGCAATTCTCACCCAGCAATGTGCTGCTCGGCACACCGGTTTAGGCGCCCGCCATCTTTAAGCTGCAACAAATTCGTCACGAGCGCTCCTTAAGGTGTCTGCAAAAACCGCAGGGAGCCTGAAATGAGCCTATTAGAAGAAAACCAAGCCACCGACCTTGAACAGATGGTCGGCCTCACCCGCCGCCGTTTTATCGGCGCCGGCGCCCTGTGCGGTGCCGCGATGTTCCTGGGTGGCAACCTGCTCACGCGCAGCGCAATGGCCGTGAACGCTGCCACCGCCAGCCCCTTGCTGGGCTTTGCCAGCATCGCTGCGGCCACCAGCGACGCCATCACCTTGCCGCCGGGTTACTCCGCCTCGGTACTGATCAGTTGGGGCCAGCCGCTGCACAAGAACGCGCCAGCCTTCGACCCGTCCGGCAATGGTACTGCCAAGGCTCAGGAACAGCAGTTCGGTGACAACAACGACGGCATGAGCCTGTTCGCCTTCCCCGGTGACAACAACCGTGCGCTGATGGCGATCAACAACGAATACACCAACTACCGCTACCTCTACGCCCATGGCGGCGCGCCGCAATCGGCTGAAGACGTGCGCAAGGCCCAGGTCAGCGAAGGTGTATCGGTGATTGAGGTACGGCGCAAGGGCGACACCTGGCAGTTCGTGCAGGACTCGCGCTACAACCGCCGCATCCACGGTAACTCGCCGATCCGCCTGGGTGGCCCCGCTGCCGGCCATGCCTGGCTGAAAACCAGCGCCGACAAAACCGGCAAAAAAGCCCTTGGCACCTTCCAGAACTGCGCCAACGGCAAGACGCCATGGGGCACTTACCTGACCTGCGAAGAGA
>NZ_VBVZ01000195.1 GCF_005863185.1 Pseudomonas edaphica | reverse complement strand
GGTGGAAGTCACGGAGACACATCTGGGCTGGATGCACCGCCCACTGCCAATGAACGCCCGAATCAGCCCACGGGTTGCCCACACGCACTCGCGGCACGCACTGGCTTCCTGAACGCCCTAATAAAAGTCACAAAACACGCCCATTTCCCTGGCGTTCTTCGCTACAATCTCCCCCCGATTATAAGGACGTCTCCTGATCGGGCCTCGCAGCATCGTTAATGCCTCGGTATTAACCCCCCAATCGCCCACAGAGAGCCGCCCACACAGATCGAGTGAAGCTGGCGCGCTTGCTGTTTTCTTTGCAAACCACCCCTCTTTACCGAATCTGCCAGAGCTGCCATTGCGCTCGGCCACTTGAGTTGTTTGCCCGTCTTGCCGCGTGTCGGCAGGGGTTTACGGGCCAGGTGCCAGGCTGGGGCAGCCCTTTTTTGAGGTTCACGTCTTCAAAAGAGCGTGAAAAAAACGGGTTTTCACAACTTCACAAGAGTGTGGCGAGCAAATGAATAGTTTGGCGTTTGTACAAGCACCATCAGCGTCTGGAACAGCCCAACCACACAGGACCGAGTACTCCTCAAACACCGGAGCTTGAGCCTGTCCGCTACGGTTTGATTGCACAAATCGCACGCTTTGACCATAAGTCGAATTGCCACAGGCGCCCATGAATGCGTTCATAGGCAGATTAGCCTGGCAGGAAGCGTGTGCTGAAGTTGCAAAGAATTGCGAAACGGACATGGCGATCCTGGCCATGGGTAACCTGGGGCAACACGTGAACCGCCCCGTCACTCCTGGCAGCCATGCCGTCAATTTGGTGCTGCAGATTTTGGAGACGCGTTAAATGGCGCATAACGAAGCAGTCGACGTAGTACTGGTAGGGGCCGGCATCATGAGTGCCACCCTGGCCGTATTGCTCAAAGAGCTCGACCCCGGCCTCAAGCTGGAAGTCGTTGAGCTGATGGATTCGGGTGCCGCGGAGAGTTCCAACCCGTGGAACAACGCCGGCACCGGCCACGCCGGGCTGTGTGAGCTGAACTACACGCCGCAGGCTGGCGACGGCTCCATCGACATCAAGAAAGCCGTGCACATCAACACCCAGTTCGAGGTGTCGAAGCAGTTCTGGGCGTACCTGACCAAAAAGGGCACCTTTGGCTCGTCCAAGTCCTTTATCAGCCCGGTGCCGCACCTGAGCTTCGTGCAAGGCGACAAAGGCGTGTCTTTCCTCAAGAAACGCTTTGAAACCCTCAGCCAGCACCATGCGTTCTCGGACATGCATTACACCGAAGACCGCAATGAGATGGCCGAGTGGATGCCGCTGATGATGCCGGGCCGCCCGCTCGACGAAAAAATCGCGGCCACCCGCGTGATGAACGGCACCGACGTCAATTTCGGCGCCCTGACCAACCAACTGCTGTCGCACCTGACCAGCGCACCGGATGCCCAGGTCAAGTACAGCAAGCGCGTTACCGGCCTCAAGCGCAATGGCGCGGGCTGGACCGTGAGCATCAAGGACGTCAACAGCGGCAACACCCGCGAAGTCGACGCCAAGTTCGTGTTCCTCGGCGCCGGTGGCGCGGCCCTGCCGCTGCTGCAAGCTTCGGGCATCGAAGAAAGCAAAGGCTTCGGCGGCTTCCCGGTCAGTGGCCAGTGGCTGCGTTGCGACAACCCGGAAGTGGTCAAGCACCACCAGGCCAAGGTCTACAGCCAGGCCGCCGTGGGCTCGCCGCCGATGTCCGTGCCGCACCTGGACACCCGCGTGGTCGATGGCCAGAAATCCCTGCTGTTCGGGCCATACGCCGGCTTCACCACCAAGTTCCTCAAGCACGGCTCGTTCCTCGACCTGCCGCTGTCGGTTCGCGCCGGCAATATCGGCCCGATGCTGGCGGTCGCTCGCGACAACATGGACCTGACCAAATACCTGGTCAGCGAAGTGATGCAGTCCATGGAGCAGCGCCTGGAATCACTGCGCCGCTTCTACCCGCAAGCCAAAGCCGAAGACTGGCGCCTGGAAGTGGCCGGCCAACGGGTGCAGATCATCAAGAAAGACCCGAAAAAAGGCGGCGTGCTGCAATTTGGCACCGAGCTGGTCGCGGCCAAAGACGGCTCGCTGGCGGCCCTGCTGGGCGCGTCCCCAGGCGCTTCGGTGACGGTTTCGATCATGCTGGAACTGATCGAGCGCTGCTTCCCGGCCAAGGCTGCTGGTGAGTGGGCGGCCAAGCTGCACGAGATCTTCCCGGCGAGGGAAAAAGTGCTGGAGACGGACGCTGAGCTGTATCGCAAGATCAATGCGCAGAACAACATCAGCCTGGAGCTGGTTGCGCAAAGCAACGAGGCTGAAAGCTTCGCTTGAGGTCTTGACGCGGAGCGTCAGTGGAGGCATTCCCACGCGGAGCGTGGGAACGATCAAACGCCCTTCGGGGCGTTTTTTTGTGGCCGGGATAATCAGCCGCGAGCGTTTTCGATCAGCTCGATGTACTCAGGCGCGTTGCGCTGGTCCTTGATCAGCTCGACGAAGGTCTTGCCGTGCTCGTCCTTACCATCCAGGTCCAGGCCAGCTTCCTTGAAAAAGCCCAGGAAGCGCTCGAAGTCGTCGATACGCAGGCCACGGTAGGCCTTGATCAGCTTGTGCAGGGACGGTGAAGTCGCGTCGACTGGCTCAAAATCCAGGAACAACTTGATCTGGTCGTCGCCGATCTCGTCACCAATCACCTGTTTCTTATCTTTACGCATTACCGACTCCAGCCTGCAGACATTTACACGGGATTGGGAGTCTACCTGCCAGACACCACCTTCGAAAACAACCAAACACTCATGTGGGAGCCGGCTTGCCTGCGATAGCGGTGCATCAGTGACAGTTGGGCCAACTGACCCGCCGCCATCGCAGGCAAGCCAGCTCCCACATTGACTGCATTCGGCTTAATTACTTTGCGCGTACGGCCCCTGTGTGCAGATCCGCCCAGATATGCCCATTGGCATAACTGAGGAACTGCACATACACCGTGTCATTGCGCAGCAGGTCGACAATCACTCGATATTGCGCCATTGGGTAAGACAGGGTCAGGGTTTTGCTGGCGTCATCGAACATCGGCTTTTTCAGGCTTTTGCTTTCGGCATCAAAATTGAGCACCACCTGACTGATCGTCGCGCCCTTGTTCAGGGATTTCCCCTTGAGGCGGATCATCAACGGCGAGGTCACCGGAATTGGCTGTTGCGTCGACTGCCGCTGGCTACCCACCACCACCGCATACTCGGTAACTTGCAGCAGTTGCTGCTGGTCGGGCGTTTGCGCACGCAGGGTCAGGTCATCGGGCGGCAGGAACTGGCTGTGCATCGGCGCGGGCGCGGCAGCCAGTGGCAAACTGAGAGTCAACGCCAGGGCGGCGCAGGTGCGTGTCAACAGGCTCATGGGCCGCTCCGTAGAAGAAGGCCGAGCACTGTAGCTCAATCGAACTGGGCGAGCATCCAGCGTTGATACTCGGCCACACCGGAATCGCCTTCGCGGGGCGCCCAGTCGGGTGACTCGCCCTCGCCTATCGGGCGATACGGCCCGGCCTTGCATTCAAACATCACACTGTCAGGCTCCAGCACCACCAGGCCATGAAACACGCCTGGCGGCAGATCGACGCCTGCACACTCACCGCCCGCCTGCAGAATGCGCTTGGCAATCACCTCGCCGGTATCGCTGAACACCAGTAAGCCGAGGCTGCCCTTGAGCACCAACAGGGTTTCCGCCTTGTCGGCACGCAGGTGCCGATGCGGCGGCACATAGGTGTCGGGTTGCAGGCCAACGGCCAGGCGATGGCAGGGCTCTTCCATCTGATGGAGGTTGTGATGGTGCCGGCCGCGAGGGCTGGCGGCGGCTTTCTCGGCCAATTGCGCGAACAGCGTCTGATCAAGAAAGCGCACCATGGTTTACATCCCTTTAACCGCGTAGATGCCATTGGCGTTACGCCAGTAGCCTTTGTAGTCCATGCCGTAGCCGAAGATGTAACGATCGATGCACGGCAGGCCGACGTAATCGGCTTTGAGGTCCGGACGGGCTTTGCGGTCGTGGTCTTTGTCGATCAGTACGGCGGTGTGCACTTTGCGCGCGCCGGCATGTTTGCAGAAGTCGATGATCGCGCCCAGGGTGTGACCTTCATCGAGGATGTCGTCGATGATCAGCACGTCGCGGTCGATGAACGACACTTCCGGCTTGGCTTTCCAGAACAGGTCGCCGCCGCTGGTCTCGTTGCGATAACGGGTGGCGTGCAGGTAGGAGGCTTCCAGCGGGAATTGCAGATGAGTCAGCAATTTGCCGGCGAAAATCAGGCCGCCGTTCATCACGCAGAAGACCACCGGGTTGGTGTCGGCCATTTCGCGGCTGATGTGTGCGCCGACCTTGGCGATCGCTTCTTCGACTTGCGCTTCGGTGTACAGGCAGTCAGCCTCGCGCATGATTTGACGGATATGCTCGAGATCAGCGGACATGGCGCTCTCCAAGGGGGTGCTGTGGCAAGAAAAGCGGGCAAAGGTACGCATGTGAGGCGCAACGATCAAGCCTTAATGGACTAACGTACTAGATGTCTATAGGACAACACCCTCGGATAGATTAATCTAGGCCGGTTTTTTGCCCGCCGCCGGAGCCTTTCCCATGCCCACTCGCGAGATCCGCGACCCGCTGATCCGACACAAACGCGGCCTTATGGGCCGTGCCGACATTAGCACGAAGAATTTCCGTGAGCTTGCTCAGGAAGTCGGAGCGCTGCTGACTTATGAAGCGACCAAGGATTTGCCGCTGGAAACCTACGAGATCCCCGGTTGGGCCGGTCCCGTACAAGTGGAGAAAATCGCCGGTAAGAAAATCACCGTAGTGCCTATCCTGCGCGCCGGTATCGGCATGCTCGAAGGCGTGCTCAGCCTGATCCCGGGCGCCAAAGTCAGCGCCGTGGGCGTGGCTCGTAATGAAGAAACCTTGCAGGCGCACACCTACCTGGAAAAACTCGTCCCGGAAATCAACGAACGCCTGGCAATGATCATCGACCCGATGCTCGCCACCGGCAGCTCCATGGTTGCCACCATCGACCTGCTGAAAAAAGCTGGCTGCAAGGACATCCGCGCCATGGTGCTGGTAGCTGCCCCTGAAGGCATCGCTGCCGTCGAAAAGGCTCACCCGGACGTGCAGATCTACACCGCCTCCATCGACGAGCGCTTGAACGAACACGGCTACATCATCCCAGGCCTGGGCGATGCCGGTGACAAGATCTTCGGCACCAAGCAGAAGGACGCGTGAGCATGCAGGATGAATTCAACGACCCGCTTTGGCGCCAGATCCTGTCTGGCGCACAAATGCTGTTTGTAGCATTTGGCGCGCTGGTGTTGATGCCACTGATCACAGGTCTTGATCCAAACGTCGCACTGTTTACCGCAGGCCTGGGCACGTTGCTGTTCCAGGTGGTGACAGGGCGGCAGGTGCCGGTATTCCTGGCATCGAGCTTTGCGTTTATCACCCCGATCATTCTCGCCAAGGGCCAGTTCGGCTTGGCGGCGACCATGGGCGGGGTGATGGCGGCCGGTTTCGTTTATACCTTTTTGGGCCTGGCCGTGAAGGTCAAAGGCACGGGCTTCATCGACCGCCTGCTGCCGCCGGTGGTGATTGGCCCGGTGATCATTTCCATCGGTCTGGCCATGGCGCCGATTGCCGCCAACATGGCGATGGGCAAAGCCGGTGATGGCAGCGAGCTGATCCATTACCAGACGGCGATGCTGATTTCGATGCCGGCGCTGCTGACCACTCTGATCGTCGCGGTATTCGGCAAAGGCATTTTCCGCCTGGTGCCGATTATCTCCGGCGTGCTGGTCGGCTTTGCCATGTCGTTCTACTTTGGTGTGGTCGACACGGCAAAGATCGCCGCCGCGCCGTGGTTCGCCCTGCCCCACTTCACCGCGCCGGAGTTCAACTGGCAGGCCATCCTGTTTATCGTCCCGGTGGCCCTGGCCCCGGCGATCGAACATATCGGCGGTGTGATTGCGGTGGGCAGCGTGACCGGTCGCGATTACCTGAAGAAGCCCGGCCTGCACCGCACCCTGCTGGGTGACGGGATTGCCACCACCGCTGCCGGCCTGTTCGGCGGCCCGCCAAACACCACTTACGCCGAAGTGACGGGCGCAGTGATGCTGACCAAGAACTACAACCCGAAAATCATGACCTGGGCGGCAGTGTTTGCCATCAGCCTGGCGTTTATCGGCAAGTTCGGCGCGTTGCTGCAAAGCATCCCGGTACCGGTGATGGGCGGGATTCTGTGCCTGCTGTTCGGCTCGATTGCGGCGGTTGGCATGAACACGTTGATCCGCCACAAGATCGACCTGGGTGAGGCGCGCAATCTGGTGATTGTGTCGGTGACTTTGGTGTTCGGGATTGGCGGTGTGCTGGTCGGCACCGGCACTGGCCCGGATGATTTCGGCCTCAAGGGCATCGCCCTGTGTGCGGTGGTAGCGATTGGTTTGAACCTGCTGCTGCCGGGCAATGATGGCTGGAAGAACAAGAAGCCGGATGAGCCGTTGATCTAACTGGCTCAACGCAAAAAAAAGTGGGAGCTGGCTTGCCAGCTCCCACTTTTTTTATCTTCAGTGTGGCTTAGAGCTCGCCGAGGCCATCGATCAGCGCCTGGTTCTGCTCCGGCGTACCGATGCTGATCCGCAGGAACTGGGCAATCCGCTCCTGCTTGAAGTGCCGCACGATCACGCCTTGCTCACGCAGCTTTGCGGCCAAACCCGCGGCGTCGTGCCGTGGGTGACGGGCAAAGATGAAGTTGGCCGCTGAAGGCAACACTTCAAAGCCCTTGCCTTGTAACTGCGCGACCACCGTGTTGCGGCTGTCGATCACCCGCTTGCACGTTTTCTCGAAGTACTCACGGTCTTCAAACGCCGCCGCCGCGCCGACAATCGCCAGGCGATCCAGCGGGTAGGAGTTGAAGCTGTTCTTGACCCGCTCCAGCGCCTCGATCAGGTCCGGGTGGCCCACGGCCAGGCCTACACGCAAACCGGCCAGTGAGCGCGATTTGGACAGGGTCTGGGTCACCAGCAGGTTCGGGTAGCGATCCACCAGGCTGATGGCGGTTTCGCCGCCGAAGTCGATATAGGCTTAATCGACCACCACCACCGAATCCGGGCTGGCCTTGAGGATCTGCTCCACTGCATCCAGCGCCAGCACGCAGCCGGTCGGCGCGTTCGGATTGGGGAAGATGATTCCGCCATTGGGCTTGGCGTAGTCGGCCACGCGGATCTGGAATTGCTCGTCCAGCGGCACCGGGGCGGACTTGATGCCATACAGGCCGCAGTACACCGGGTAGAAGCTGTAGCTGATGTCCGGGAACAGCAGCGGCAAGTCGTGCTGGAACAGGCCGTGGAAGATGTGCGCCAGCACTTCGTCGGAACCGTTGCCGAGGAACACCTTGCTGGCGTCGACCGCGTAATACTTGGCCACGGCCTGCTTGAGCAGGTCGCTGTTGGGGTCCGGGTACAGGCGCAAATTGTCGTTCAACTCGGCCTGCATCGCGGCCAGCGCCTTGGGCGAAGGGCCGTAGGGGTTTTCATTGGTGTTGAGCTTGACCAGTTTGGTCAGCTTCGGTTGTTCGCCGGGTACGTAAGGCACGAGGTCCTTGACGAAGGGGCTCCAGAATTTGCTCATGCCTCATTTCCCCTCTTCAAGGATGCGATATTCGGCGCTACGCGCGTGAGCGCTCAGCGATTCACCACGGGCCAGCACCGAGGCAGTCTTGCCCAGTTCGGAGGCGCCTTGTGGCGAGCAGAAGATAATCGACGAGCGCTTCTGGAAGTCATACACCCCCAGCGGCGACGAGAACCGCGCGGTGCCGGACGTCGGCAGCACGTGGTTGGGGCCGGCGCAGTAGTCGCCCAGGGCTTCGCTGGTGTGACGGCCCATGAAGATCGCACCGGCGTGGCGGATCAACGGCAGCCAGGCCTGTGGGTCGGCTACGGACAACTCCAAGTGCTCTGGCGCAATGCGGTTGGCCACTTCGATGGCCTGTTCCATGTCACGCACCAGAATCAGCGCACCACGGCCATTGATCGACTTCTCGATGATCTCGGCGCGCTCCATGGTCGGCAGCAGTTTGTTGATGCTGGCGGCGACCTTGTCGAGGAACTCGGCGTCCGGGCTGACCAGAATCGCCTGGGCGTCTTCGTCGTGCTCGG
The DNA here is from genome assembly GCF_005863185.1 of Pseudomonas edaphica. Taxonomy (GTDB): domain Bacteria; phylum Pseudomonadota; class Gammaproteobacteria; order Pseudomonadales; family Pseudomonadaceae; genus Aquipseudomonas; species Aquipseudomonas edaphica. The sequence continues at coordinate 1,751 of NZ_VBVZ01000195.1, read as the reverse complement.
CCTGGGAAAACAGGTCCATGGCGATCCAGTCCGGGTCGGTCTGGCCATCACACACCACGAGAATTTCCGAAGGGCCGGCGATCATGTCGATACCGACCTGGCCAAACACGTGGCGCTTGGCGGTGGCGACATAGATGTTGCCGGGGCCAACCACCTTGTCGACCTTCGGCACGCTTTCGGTGCCGTAGGCCAGGGCTGCAACGGCTTGCGCACCACCAATGGTGAACACGCGGTCGACACCGGCGATGCAGGCAGCGGCCAGCACCAGCTCGTTGATTTCACCACGCGGGGTCGGCACCACCATGACCACTTCGGTCACGCCCGCCACTTTGGCCGGAATCGCGTTCATCAGTACCGATGACGGATACGAGGCCTTGCCGCCGGGCACGTACAGACCGGCGCGGTCCAGCGGCGTGACTTTTTGGCCCAGCACGGTGCCGTCGGCTTCGGTGTAGCTCCAGGAATCCTGTTTCTGTTTTTCGTGGTAGCTGCGCACCCGCGCCGCCGCCACTTCCAGGGCTTCGCGCTGGGGTGCAGTGATGCGTGTCAGCGCCAGCTCCAGGCGTTCACGGGGCAGGATCAGGTCGGCCATGGACTTCACGTCCAGGCCATCGAACTGACGGGTGAAATCCACCAGCGCCGCATCACCGCGCTCGCGCACGGCCTTGATGATGTCGAGCACTCGCTGGTTGACCGAGTCGTCAGACACGCTTTCCCAGCTCAGCAGATGATCCAGATGATGGGCGAAATCCGGGTCGGCAGCGTTGAGTCGGGCAATTGCAGTGGACGTGGTCATAGCGAGGGCCTCAATAGAATTGGCAAAAACTCAGGCGCCCTAAACTAGCAGTCATTTCCGCTTGGGCACCTGAGAATTCTGGCTATGAGGCGGATAGACGGGCGCGACCTAAGGCCGCGCGGGTGAGTCAACCGCGGTGTCGAGACTCCACTGCCTTGCGCAGGGTGTCGATCAACGCCTGGATACGGGCGTGTTGCATTTTCATGGAGGCTTTGTTGACGATCAAGCGGGAACTGATGTCGGCAATGAAGTCCTGGGGTTCGAGGCCGTTGGCACGCAGGGTGTTGCCGGTGTCGACCACGTCGATGATTTTGTCGGCCAGGCCGATCAGCGGCGCCAGCTCCATCGAGCCGTAGAGCTTGATGATGTCGACCTGACGGCCTTGCTCGGCGTAGTAGCGCTTGGCGACGTTGACGAACTTGGTGGCCACGCGCAGGCGGCCTTTAGGCTCAACGTCACCGACACGGCCGGCGGTCATCAGCTTGCACAGCGCAATACGCAGGTCCAACGGCTCGTAAAGGCCCTGGCCACCGTATTCCATCAGCACATCTTTACCCGCAACACCGAGGTCGGCGGCGCCATGCTCAACGTAGGTCGGCACGTCGGTAGCCCGCACGATCAGCAGGCGCACATCGTCCTGGGTCGTGGGGATGATCAGCTTGCGGCTCTTGTCCGGATTCTCGGTTGGCACGATGCCCGCTTCAGCCAGAAGCGGCAAAGTGTCGTCAAGGATGCGGCCCTTGGACAGTGCGATGGTCAACATGGGAAACGTCAGTCCTTCATCAGGCTATTGCTGCCCGGTCGCAAACGGCGCCAGACACAGATCGAGGCCATTACAGCCTCGACTTGAAACAAATTCAGCAGGATTAGCTGAAAACACAACCCTGTGGCGAGGGAGCTTGCTCCCGCTGGACTGCGCAGCAGTCCCGTTCTTGGGGGCCGCTTCGCGACCCAG
>NZ_VBVZ01000194.1 GCF_005863185.1 Pseudomonas edaphica | reverse complement strand
GACCATCACGGCCCAAGGCTACCTGTTTGTCGAAATCCCCCAGGCGGCCCAGCATGTTTAAACTGCGCCCCTGGATGGTCACCGGGCAGGCCAGGGTCATCAGCTTTTTGCGCAGGCGCGACACACGCATATCAATGGAGCGGTTAAGCCCGTCGTATTCCAGGCCGCGTAAGCTTTGCAGGAGTTTCTCGCGGGTCAGTAACACGCCGCTATGGCGGGCGAAAATCGCCAGCAGTTCGAACTCGGCCACCGAGAATTGCAATGGCGTACCGTCGAGCCAGGCGAAATGGCTATTAAGGTCCAACCGAAACGCGCCCCACTGATAAGACGCATTGGGCGCCTGGCGATGACGACGCAGCAACGAGCGCACCCTGGCCAGCAATAGCAGCGGGTCGACGGGTTTGACCACGTAGTCGTCGGCGCCCACGTCGAATCCGGTTAATTGCTCGGCGTTTTCATCCAGCGCGGTCATCATCAGGATCAGCCCGGGGTAGCTGTCGCGAATCTGGCGGCACAGGGTAAAACCGTCGATGCCCGGCAACATGACATCGAGGATCAACAGTGCCGGTTTTTCATCAAGAATGCGCTGTGCGGCGCGATCACCACGGTGCTCCACGGCGACGGTAAAACCCTCCGCGCGCAGGAACTCGGCCGTCAGCGCGGCCAATGGGCGGTCATCTTCAATCAGCAACAGGGAGTCGGACATGCAAAGGCGCCATCGCCGGAGGATGGCGCAAGTGTCACGCCCTTGCCCTGTGGTAGGCAAGGGCCAGAACGCAGCTGTCAGCGTACGCTGATTGCGGGGGGCACTTCCTTCGGCCCCTTCCAGCTCAGCAATTGTTGGGTGTAGCCATAGCTGGCCGCTTGGTAGTAGGTGATTGCGCGTTGGATCAACGGATCATCACTGCCTACACGCAGCTCCTGGCTTTCACCCAGGGCTTGATCGTGGCGACGCAGGCCTTGGCGTGGGCTTAGAATGGCCAGGTCCTTGCCGTCAAACAGCCCCAGATACTGGTAGTTGCCGACCACCACGCGCGGTGGCAACGGGTTGTCCTGCAACAGGTTGCGGCCGAAGAAGGTCGACTCGTAGCTCAGGTTGATCAGGCCCAGCAAGGTCGGCGCAAGGTCGATCTGGCTGGCCAGTTGTGCGCTTTCCCGGGCTTCGATCAGCTTGGGGGCATAGATGAACAGCGGGATCTGGTAGTTGGTGATCGGCAAGTCTTCCTTGCCTGCGCTGCCGGCGGTGTGGTCGGCGACGAACACGAAGATCGTGTTATCGAACCAGGGTTTCTGGCGTGCCGCGTCGAGGAACTCGCCAATAGCGTGGTCGGTGTATTTGACGGCGCCGTCACGGCCTTTACCGGACTTGATATCAATGCGCCCGTCCGGGTAGGTGTAGGGACGGTGGTTGGACGTGGTCATCAGTTGCAGCAGGAAAGGCTGCTGCTTGGCGTAGTCGGCATCCGCGAGTTTCAGGGTTTGCCGGTAGAGGTCTTCATCAGCCATGCCCCACGCGTTCTTAAACGAAATTTCCGCTTCCGGCACACTGCTCTGGTCGACGACCCGATAACCGTTGCCGCTGAAGAACGCGTTCATATTGTCGAAGTAACCGCGCCCGCCGTAGACGAACACGCTGTCGTAACCGACGGCACCGAGTTGTTGGCCAAGGCTTGCGAAACCGCTTTCACGGCCAATGCGCTTGACGATCGAGCGGCCGGGCGTGGGTGGAATCGCCAAGGTGATCGCTTCCAGCCCACGGTCAGTGCGGGTGCCGGTGGCATAGAAGTTATTGAAGTACAGGCTTTGTTTACGCAGCGCATCGAGGTTGGGCGTCAGGTTGTTTTCATCGCCATTGCTGCCCATGTATTTGGCGCTGAAGCTTTCGATGGTCACCAGCACGATGTTGGGTTTACGCAATGTGCCTGGGTTGTCGATAGTGCGGCGGATATCCAGCGGGTCTGTGCCGATAAAGTGCGCATTGGGTTCACTGAGTTCTGCGCGCAACTGTTTGGCGACAACTTCGGTTGGCAGGCTTTTGTAGAACTGCGTGTAATCGAGTTCGTTATTGCGAAAGGCGGCAAAAAATTGGTAGGGGCCGTTGCTCGCCAATTCGTTCATGTAGGCATTGCCGCCTTGGGCACGCGGGCTGTTCTGGCTGATCAATTGCACACTCAGACCGGCAGCTACCAACAGGCACAGGGCATTCAGCAAGCGGCCGCGCATGGCTGGGAGCGGGGCGTTCATCGCCGCATTGAACGGCTTGCGCAGGGCAAGGCTCACGACTATCGCCAGCATCGCCAACAAACTGAGCAGCTTGCCGATCGGGTAGGACTCCAGCAGGTTGTTCAACACCTCCTTGGAATACACCAGGTAGTCGACGGCAATGAAGTTGAAGCGCACACCGAATTCATCCCAGAACAACCATTCAGCGACCGCAGTGAACAGCATGGCGAACACGCTGACGGTGAGCACCGCTTGCAGGAACCAGCGATGGCCGCGGCGGCGCCACAACGCGGGCGGGCACAGCAGCAGGTACAGGCCCAGCGGCAAGGCGGCATACACCAGGAAGCTCAGGTCATAGAGCAAACCCACGCCAAACACCGGCAGCAAATTGCCACCGACTTCATCCAGATGGGTGATCAGCAGCACGCTGCGGGTCAGCAGGAAAATCACCAGCCAGGTGGCGGTGACGAGCAGCAGAAAGCGCATAGGCGCTGTTTTGAAAAACCCCATGTCCATATTCCTTATATCGATGGGCGCGATGTTCGACCTGACACTGTAATCAGTTTGTGAAGCTATAGTGAAAAACTTGTTGGAATATGTAATTGGTTGAAAACCTTTATCGACGTGACCTCAAGGTCTATCCCTGAGCCACACTTGGCCTTAAGCTGCGCGAGCCAACAAGGCCGTTACCGCGTACGGAGACACTGCCCATGCGAATTCTATTGGTTGAAGACAACCGCGATATTCTGGCCAACCTGGCCGATTACCTGGGGCTAAAAGGCTACACCGTGGACTGCGCGCAGGACGGTTTGTCGGGCCTGCACCTGGCCGCCACCGAGCATTACGACCTGATCGTGCTCGACATCATGCTGCCCGGTATCGATGGCTACACGCTGTGCAAACGTCTGCGTGAAGACGCCCGCCGCGATACGCCGGTGATCATGCTCACCGCCCGCGACCAATTGGATGACCGGCTGCAGGGCTTCAAGTCCGGCGCCGATGACTACCTGCTCAAACCCTTTGCCTTGTCCGAGCTGGCCGCGCGCATCGAAGCCGTTTTGCGCCGTGCCCAGGGCGGCGGGCGCCGTGCCCTGCAAGTCGGTGACTTGAGCTACGACCTTGATACCCTGGAAGTCACCCGCGAAGGGCGCCTGCTCAAGCTCAACCCGGTGGGCCTGAAACTGCTCGCCGTGTTGATGCAAAAAAGCCCGCACGTACTGCGCCGCGAAATCCTCGAAGAAGCCCTGTGGGGCGATGATTGCCCGGACAGCGACAGCCTGCGCAGCCACGTTCACCAATTGCGTCAGGTGATCGATAAGCCGTTCGCCAAGCCGTTGCTGCAAACGGTACACGGTGTGGGTTATCGCCTGGCCGAGGGCCGTGATGGAGTTTAAGCAAAGCCTTGCCCAGCGGATCATCATCGCCTTTGCCTTGATGAGTGCGTTGGTGGCGGGGGCCTTCGCCATGGGCATCATTGCGACCGTACACCTGGTGGAAGAAAAACTGATTTCGGCCGGCCTGGGCGGCGACCTGCAGCGCCTGTTGCTGATGGACAGTGTCGAGGACTGGAGCCACCGGCCCGAGCCCGACCAGCTGTTTTACTTCAGCGGCGGCCCTGGGGATTTCGAGCTGCCCAAAGACCTTCGGCACCTGGAGCCGGGCTTTCACGAAGTATTCCGCGAATCGCTGTCGTACCACGCCATGGTTGAAGTGGTGGATGGCCGACGGTATGTGTTGCTGCAAGACCAAAGCGATTTCGAAGAGCGCGAGCGCGTGCTGTTTGCCGTGGTGCTGGTGGGCTTTGTGCTCAGCCTCGCACTGGCGGTTTTCCTTGGTTGGGTGCTGGCCCGCAAGGTGATGGCGCCGGTGGTGCGTCTGGCCCGCCAGGTGCGCCATCGTGACCAATTGCTTGGCTTGGCGCCGCCGCTGGCGCCGGACTACGCCGCCGATGAAGTCGGCGAGTTGGCCGTGGCTTTCGACGCCACCCTGGGCCGCCTGCGCGCGGCCTTGTCCCGTGAGCAGCTGTTCACCAGCGACGTCAGCCACGAACTGCGCACGCCGTTGATGGTACTGGCCAGTTCCTGCGAGCTGCTGTTGGAAAACCCGGCTATTGACCCGCGTGGCCGCAACCAAGTGCTGCGAATCGCCCGTGCGTGTGAAGAAATGCGCGAGCTGGTGCAAACCTTCCTCATGCTGGCGCGTGCCAAACACGATGATGCCGCCATGTCGCCGCAGGTCAACGTCACGCAGGTGGCGGAGGACTTACTCGGCATCTGGCGAGGGCCTATCGAGCAAAAGGGCCTTGAGTTGATCTATAACCCGGGCAATCCCCTGGATACCCGCTACAACACCACCTTCTTGCACGCCGTGATGGGCAACTTGCTGCGCAACGCGTTGCACTACACCGAGCAGGGCTTTATCCGCCTCACGCTGGAACCGAGCGGCTTTATCGTCGAAGACTCTGGGGTGGGCATTCCCGAGGACAAGCGTGAAGCTATGTTCGAGCCCTTTGTGCGCGGCAGCGAGAAGCGCGGAGAAGGCCTCGGCCTGGGCTTGTCGCTGGTGCAACGCATCTGCGAGAGCCAGGGCTGGAGCGTCAGCCTGAGTACTATGGAGCCCAATGGCTGCCGTTTCCATGTCGAGTTGAGCCAGGTCAAACCCTGAGTACTTTCCCTGCCGCTATCCTGCGGCAGATACCCCGCTTTTCGGCGAAGATGGCCCCATGCCACTGCTTGTATCTGTAAAGTCTTGAAATGTATGGGGTTGGACAGGACAAGTTTTTCACAACGGGTTGACCTGTTGATCACAGTTTGCTGCTTAAGGTTGTAAGCATCAGCTACTGGAGATCCGTTGATGTCTACCCCAATCAAGCTCGATTTTTCCGAAAAGTACGACGATCAGCACGCGCAGAATTATTTGCTCAAGCATCAGGACAATCTGGCTCGCCGGCTGTCCCACAAACGCGACGAGCAATTGGCGCGCGGTGCGTTGGCCCTGGCGGGTGAGCCGGGCCTGGTGCTGGACCTGCCTTGCGGTGCCGGGCGGTTCTGGCCATTGTTGGCGGAGAAGCCCAACCGTGTGATTATCGGCGCTGACAATTCGGAGTCGATGTTGAAAGTTGCCACCGTCGCCCAGCCGGCGGAGGTGGTGAAGCGGGTACGGCCTTTGCAAACGTCTGCCTTTGATATCGATTTGCCCGATAACTCGGTCGACAGTATTTTTTGCATGCGCTTGATGCACCACATTGGTGATCCGGCGCACAGGCTGGCAATACTGAAAGAATTTCAGCGGGTTACCCGCGACAGCGTGATTATTTCGTTGTGGGTGGATGGCAATTTCAAGGCGTGGAAACGCAAGCGCGCCGAAGCCAAGCGTCGCAAGAAAGGTGAGCAGGAAGGTTACCAAAACCGGTTTGTGTTACCGGCTGCTACTGTCGAGGCAGAATTTGAGCAGGCCGGTTTCCGGGTCCAGGAATCCCTGGACTTCATGCCGCTCTACGCCATGTGGCGAGTCTATGTATTGCGTAAGAGGTAACAGGATGGCAGTTGAGTGCGTATCAGGCAGTCACGTAGCTCCCGAAGAACGATTTGATTTTTTCTGGCGTCAGCAGGGCGAGTGGGTCGAGGAACCCAACCGCCGACGCGGTGGTGAAAGCGGTGTGCAGCGGGTGGTCAGCCCAAATGGCCGCTTGCTCTACAGCAAGCGTCAGACCGGTCATATCTACCGCAGTTGGCTTCACCCGTTCGGACGCCCGACCGTGTTGCGCGAACGTGACGCCCTCAAAGGCCTGCGTTCGCTGGATGTCCGCGTACCGGAACTGGTGTTTTGCGGCGCACGCCGTGACCCCGAGCACCAATGGAAAGCCTTGTTGGTCACGGCGTCCCTGGACGGTTTCGACGAGATCGAAAACTGGTACGCCGCCGGCGGCCGTGAGCAGTACGGCGAGTTGCTCCATGAGCGCATGCTCAAGGAATTGGCGGGCACCCTGGCGCGCATGCACAAGGGCCGCTGGCAACATGGTTGCCTGTACATCAAGCACATTTTTGTACGAGTGACCGGCGAAGGCGACTCGGCCAACGTGGAAGTGGCGCTGCTGGATTTTGAAAAGTGCCGCCAGCGGTTGACCGCTTATCGGGCCGCTTCCCATGACATGCTGCAACTGCGTCGCCATTCGTCGTGGAACAGTACCGACTGGGAAAAACTCAGCTACTTTTACGAGACGGCGTTTGGCAGCGCTATCAAGGGCTTAACTAGATGAAGCTAGAAATAGCACGAGGTGTGTTCCTGGTCGGCGCGTTGGGCATTGCAGCCCTGGCGCTGGCTGTGTGGGAACAACCTCGCACACAGGTGCTCAGTGCGGCGCAGGGTAGCGGGCAATGCCTGCTGCCACGTGTTGCCAAGACGAGTGTGGCGGCCAAGCCGGATCATGACTTGCTGTTGTTCATGTTCGGGATGTCCCAAGGGATGAGGCCGCAGAGTTGAAAGATTCCACACCCCCGACAAAAGGGCCTTGCGATGCGAGGCCCTTTTTTTTTCTCAAATTATCAGGTGCAAGTGGTTGTCCCAAAGCCCCGAGGGCAGCTCCAGCGGCTTGGCCACCAACTGCGGCTGGCGGCAATCGTAGAAGCGACAACGGCCCTGGCCTGAGGTGACGACAAAGCCATCCGTCACCGCACCTACACCGGCACAGTCGGGCAACGGCCCGTCCAGGCGCAGCGCACCGCTGTCCATGTCCCAGATAAAAAACCTGTTACCCCGCGGCGCTGTGAGTGCGACCAGACGCAGTTCGCTGTGCACGGCGACGCTGGCGGTGTAATGCCCCATGGCTTGCAGTTGCTCATCGGCCACCGGGAACGCCACGAACGGCTGCCCTGGGCGCTTGATCGCGAGCAACTCGGAGCGCTCCTGGGACGGCCCCATGAACTGCTGCCCGGTGAGGATTGTGCCATCGCTGGCAATCCCCATATGCCGCACGCTGTTCATCTGTTGGTCCAGGGTTTCCTTGCTGATCAGGCTGCCGTCGCGGTGCATCAGCACCAGGCTCGGTTCCATGGCGTTGAGGTTCATCTCCACACGACTTTCGGCTTCGGTGCGAATGCCGCCGTTGGCCACCACCAGGGTTTCGCCGTCGGGCATCCATGACACTTGATGCGGGCCGATGCCATGGGTGGAGATTTCGCCACTGTGCACCAGCCGCTCGCCCTCGAACCTGTACACACCGAGCAGGCCACGGCCGGGGTCGGAGGTGTCGTTCTCGGTGGCGTACAGCCAGTCGCCGCTGTTGTGGATCACCGCGTGGCCATAGAAATGGCGATTGGCATTGGAGGTGATGGTTTGCAGCAGCGTGCCAGTACGCAGGTCGATCAGGTAACTCTCGGTGCCCGGGCGACGGGCGACGAACAGCGCAATCGGCAGTATCGGGTGGTTGATGATGTCATGGCAGCGCTGGCCGACCTGGGTGGCAAACACTTGCGTGCCGTCCAGGCGAAAACCCACGGCATAGTGCTTGCCGTCCGCATCATCGCGTGCCGACAGCAGCAGCGGTGCCTGCTTCTTTTGTTTGAACAGCGTCCAGCCACCCAAAGTGAGTGCACTGAGCAGCACACTGCCAACCGCCAAAGCCTGTCGCCTGAGCATCATCAGTCACCGTCGTTGGCGTTAAAGCCCAGTTGAATGCCCAGCGCCTTGGCCAAATCACCTTCGTGCAGGCGGTGGACCACGTTGAGGCTGTCATAGATGTCATTGAGCTGTTGGCGCCCGGCATCGTCGGCCAGCAATTCGTTGAGCGTGCGCTGGTTGCTGGCGAACAGCTTGAGCGAGGCTGCATAAGCGGCGTCGATCTTGTCGGCCAATGGCTTCTGCTCGGACGGCAGCAGGCCGCGCAGGCCCTTGTTGTCGACGCCGACCCACACGGTCTGCGCCGCCGCCAGGCTGGCTTGCAGGCTTTGCAGGGACGACTGGCTGCGCCAGGCATCGGCCTGGAAGGGTTGCGGGATGCCCTTGGTCTGGCGGCCCATCGGCGTGCCGAGTTTTTTCTTCAAGGTATCCAGTGCGGTGACTTGCACGCGCAGCAGGTCAGCGATGGCTTCGTGGGAATCGGCGTAGCGCTGGTTCGGGAACTTGGTCATCTGCGCGAGCATGCCATCGGTGCTGTTCCAGCTCGCCAGGATCTCTTCGGCCAGGGTTTTCTGACGCTCACCAATGGCCACCAGCAGTGGGCAGTAACGGGCTTTCTGGGCTTCGTCGGCGACGTCGGTCTTGGCGTCGTAGAGGATGTATTCGTAGGCCGACAGGCCTTGCACCACCACGCTGGACTTGGCCAGGGCGGCGCCGTCGATCTGCGGCTGGGCGCTGACCAGTTGTTCGACTTGTCGGCCCACAAGGTTTTTCTTGTCCGGCCAGAACTGCACTTGCCACGAACGGTTGCCCTCGGCCAGCGGGCCGATCAGCAGCGGCTGCAGCTCAGCCCAGGCTTTTTGCGCATGCAGGAAGTCGGCGCGGGCGGTCTCCAGGCTTTCCTTGCCCTGGCAGTAGGCGAGGGCGCTGACGGCCAGTTGGCGGTCGGCTTCAACCCAGCGGCTGTAGGTGGGCAGGATCACTTGCTTGGCGATGGCCGCCGAGGTCACCGCCTGCGGGTCCTGGGGCGAGCAGGCGCCGAGGGCGAGGGCGGCAAGGCTGGTGAATAGCAACTTGGGACGGAACATGTCGAGCTCCCTACTGTAATTGTGGCAATGCTTATAAAGAGTTCAGGAACGCCAGCAACGCAGCACGCTGCTCGGCATTAAAGGACAACACATGCTGCTGCGCCGCTTGTGCTTCACCGCCATGCCAGAGCACGGCTTCGAGCAGGTTACGGGCGCGGCCATCATGCAAAAACTGGGTGTGACCACTTACGGCCTGCGTCAGGCCAATGCCCCACAACGACGGCGTACGCCAGTCGCGGCCGCCGGCCTTGAACTCGCTGCGGTGGTCGGCCAGGCCTTCGCCCATGTCGTGCAACAGCAGGTCGCTGTAAGGGCGAATCACCTGGTTGGCCAATTCAGGTTCGGCGGCTGTGGCCGCCGTGGTGAACGTCGGCTTATGGCAACCCTGGCAACCGGCCTGGTAGAACAGGTTTTTGCCGGCGAGCACCTGCGGCGTGTTGACGCCACGGCGCGCCGGTACGGCGAGGTTGCGGGTGTAGAACAGCACCAGGCGCAGGATGTTATCGCTGACTTCCGGCTCGCCCTCGGGGCCATTGCCATTGGGCGCCTGTTTGCAGGCGACTTGGGCGGCGGTGCAGTCATCAAAGGGTCTCAGGGACGTGGTGAGGCCCATATCACCAGAAAACGCGTGAACATTTTGTTGATTGAGGTTGGGTTGCCCGGCTTTCCAGCCAAAGCGCCCGAGTACGGTTTGGTGCTGCGCGTCATCCCAGACCCAATTGGCGCGACCAATGAGGGCTTCCTTGTCGGCGGTTTTTGCGTCGGTGTTGCGCAAGATGTCGGCATCGCTGATGGCTTCGAGCAGGCCTAGTCCGATCATCGGTGGCGCAATCCGCGCCGAGAAAAGTGTTTCGGCGTGCATCGGGCCGTAGGCCAGCTGGGTGATTTGCAGATTTGGCTTGCGCAACTCGACCACGCTGCCGTCCTTGAAGGTCACGTTGACGGGCGTGTAGTCGACCCGCACTTTGCCTTCAGGCGCCACGCCTGGCACGGCCATGTCCTGCAGTTGCCCACCGTAGACCGGCCCGGGCACCACGCC